>DASUKT010000043.1:0-5935 GCA_036278575.1 Pseudolabrys sp.
ACGGCCTCGCATGCGGGTACATCATTTGAATGTCCAATCATTAAACAACGACTTTATGTGGAGACGAATCGCGGCCAACACAGGGGCAAGCCGTCGCACAAGCGAAATAAATAATCGGCCTTGCCGCCTTCACGCAGGCAACGAGTGGGTTTGGCTAGTTTGGATGAACGGGCTGTCCTGCCGGCAGCCGTCCGAACGCCGGCGGCGGGATGCGCCGCTTCGAGGCCGCTTCGTAGGCGGAAGCGACGTGCAGCAGCACATCTTCCTTGCCGGGCTCGGCGCGGAACACGAGCGAGAACGGCAGGCCGGGTGCGGGAATTTCCGTCGGCTTGTCCGAGGGCACATGCAGATAGCGCGTGCGGTCGTCGCTCAGTTTGTAGACGGGGTCGTAAACCGTGGTGACGTAACCCGCGGGAATCAAGACCTCCGTCAAACCCGCATTTGGACCCGAGAGCGATTCCGGATTGAGATTGTTGCGGAAGCCCTGCCCCGCGTCGCCGATCTTGCCGGGCGGCCACGGCGTGTGCAGCCGCACCAGCACGTCGAGATGGTTCTCGAAAATCACCATCATGTCGGCGCGGCGCAGCAGTTCGCGCAGCATGATGCGTTCCGTGGTCGGCTGCCGCTGGTCGAGCGGACTGCGCAAATCCGCCACCTCGTCCCAGTTCAGGAAGCTCGCGCGCTGGTCGTCGCCCCAGAATTTCGAGCGCGCGTTGAGCGCGGTGAAGTCGGCGAGCGTCTCGGTAAATCCCTTCGCCTTCCAGTCCTCGGCGCGGCGCGAGAGATACTGATTGATATGGAAGCGGAAGGCGGTCTGCGGCGCCTGGTTCTGCACGGTGGCGAGATCGAGATTTTTCGGCGGCGCGATGCGACCCTCCGCCATCGCCAGCATGTAATCCATCGGCTTCATCGTGCCGGAGCCGAAAATTTTTCCGGGCGCGAACTCGGTTGGCTGGATGGAGGCGGCAAATTCCTTGAATACCGGCTCACCGTTCGCATCCAGGCGATAAAGAATGTCCGGCATGAACACCGGCAGAAGCCGCGTCAGCGCCGTGCGGTGATCCACTTTCATCGGCTCGATATCAGGATCGCGCTGCCACAGCGGATCGGACGATTCGACCAGCGCCGCGCCGAGCTTGCCGCCGAGAACCTCCTTGATCTCTTTCGCTGCCGCAAACGTCACCGGCTCGTCGGTCTTGTAGCCGGGGCGCACCGTCATCGACTCGCGCAGCACGCCGATGCGCATGCCTTTCAGTGACGCCGCCGGCTTTGTGTGCGCGGCATACGAAGCCAGAACCGACGAACGCGGCACGGTGGTGAAGGGATCGCGCGGATCGTAGTAGCCCTCCTCCGGGTCCTTCAACGCGTCGAGCACCTTGGCGCAATCGCCGATCGTGCGCGCGAGAATGCCGGTGCGGTCGACGTGGATGTCGGCGCCGATGGCGCCGCCGTCGAAGCCGAGCATCGCCTTGTGCGGCAGAATGAGCGCGACCGCGTTGTGATTCGCCGGGCCGCGGCAGGAGGCGCGCGTCTCCTCGCCCAGGCTCGCCATCACCATGTTCGCGGAAACCGACGTGCCCGAGCCGGAGCTTGAACCAAGGGAGGCGGCGCGCGTGGTGTCGTAGGGGTTCGACACGTTGCCGGCCCAGGTGCTGCGCTGAAACCCGAGCGTCGACGGCAGCACTTTCTCCGGCCTGTGACGACCGCCCGGATCTTCCGGCCGGCCGTTGTATTCCGTGTTCACCGCCTTGGCGAAGATGATCGCGCCTTTTTCGCGCAGTTGCGCGACCAGCACATGATCGCGCGCGGGAAAGTCGATGTCGTAGGCAGCGTCGCCGCCGCCGGTCGAACGCATGTCTTTGGTGTCGAACGGGTCCTTGAACGAGAACACGACGCCGTACATGGGCATCTTGTCGAGATCGGGATTGCGCCCGTATTGCGCATCGAGCGCGGCGGCCGTCTCCAGCGCGTCCGGCAGATGGCGGAAATATTCGCACACCGGCGGCGCAGCCTTCGGCAGCGGGCCTTTCGACGGATGCAGATCGTAATCGCCGCGGCACGTGACGGAACGCTCGCCGCGGATGTTGAGCGTCGCCAGTGCATTCACCTGCCCTGCGTTCGGCTTGCCAACCGTCATGCCGAACTGCTGCTGGACGGACGGATCGGACGCCGTCTGCTCCATGCGGCCGAATTCGAGCGGCGGGCCTTTGTATTGGTCGAGATCGGGCAGCACGTCGGAAGCCTTCACTGTCTCCGTTGGAAACGCGAGCGGCGCGCCGCCGCGCACCGTGCCTTTCGCCTCCGGAATTTTCCCGCCGTCCTGCGTGACCAGCAGATTGGACGTGCCGTTGAACGCGCGCACGCGCGCGAGGTAATGCTTGACGATATCGACGCAGGTCGTCTCGCCGGCTTTGATCGCGGCATGCAGCGCGTCGATGGTCGCTTCCTCGGGGACGAATTTTTTGGCGGGCGTGAAGGGCTTGTTCATGGGGGAGTTCCGGTTGCATCTATGATTAAAGGCGCACACCTGCGGCTTTGTCGAGGCGCTTGCTCCTCATGGTGAGGAGCCGCGCAGCGGCGTTCTTCGCGGCTATTTCTTTTTTATCCCTCCCCGCTTGCGGGGGGAGGGCGGCCGCTCGCGTCAGCGAGCGGCGGGCGGGGCTCGTTTCGATAGTGAGTAAACCCCACCCAGCTCGCTATCGCTCGCCACCCTCCCCTTGCAGGGGAGGGATTAAGAAGCCCATTCCCGAAGCGTCCTGCAGTAATGCCGCTCGTTGGCAAGGTTAATTGCTGTCAAGCTGGAATGAGAGGGCAACACCATTGCGTACATTGACCTTTTACGAATTTGCCAAAGAGTCACGCCGTACGGAGGTTCGGCATGCCTCGGAATAAGATGACTACTGCGGTCGTTGCGGCGACCTTGGTTTGCGCTGGAGCGATACAAGCGCATGCGCAGCCAAACGCACGTTTTTGCGTCGTTCCCGTCGAGGACAGCGCCCCGACAGCTGCGGACTATGGCTACGCCTGGCTCACCCTCACCGCTTTTCGCATTCCCGGCCTGTCATCGATCGTGTTTACACCGGGCAACGGTCGACATCGGTGGATAATCGATTCCGCACGAAAGTTAGTTCGTTACGGCGGTCCTTACCCGCACTCCTTTCTCGACAAAAGAAAATGGATCGTTGAGCCGTGGAGCTCAAGAATTGTCGCAATTACATACGGCGGCGGCGTGTCCGTTTTGTCGCCAGGCAGCGGCCACTTTGCATCTTTAGACGACACTGCGAACCTGAGAGATTTCAGAACAATCGAAACACTGCCGCGTCGAAAATTGACGATTGTCATTCGAGGCAATGCTCCCTTTGTTGTTGGAGAGAAGTCGTTAAGGCCGTGGTTTTCAGAAAGCGAACTTGCAGCCCACGGCGTTAAAGGCATTGCTCATTTACACGACGCTCCTTCGCTCTCGGCGACGATCATCATTGACAGCGACAGCCAAATTCACATTCTCGATGATGAGGATCATTGGCAGCAAATCGGCTCACTCGAAAAGGGAGACGATGGCTCGGTATTTGAGGCCCGCGATGCAAAAGCCGTACTCATCCTCGGGCTGAAGTCAGTTGCATTGATAAGGAAAAAGGAGGGATCGCAACATGGCTACACAGCAGAGCGGCTCCTGACCACGCGCGCTAACGGCGCCGGCACACGCTATTCAAGATCGCAACTATTTCATCAACTCTTGTTTTATGATCTTGGTCACTGGTTTTACGATCGTGGTCACTGGCAGCGGCTCGGGCAACATGGCTTTGAAAACGTTCCAGGCGGCGGCATCGACCCGCCGCCCTTTGGCCAACCTCACGATCTTCCCACTCTCGGCAAGACACTCATCGAGGGCGCCGATGGGCTGTATCTTTACGATGGCCGATCGATAAAACCTGTCCGCGACGGAGGACGTGAGCGCATTGGCAAACTTCCACGCGTTTATGATCTGCCCTCCATCAAACGCGTTCTGCTTTCGACGCAAAATGGCATGTTTGAGATTACCCCAGAGGGAGCGCTTGTTTCGCGGCCGATGCCATTTTCAACCAGCGGCTTGCCAAGCCCTCAATTGTGGGATTGGGCGGAATCGGGTGTAGCAGTCGCGTCAACACATCAAGGGCTCTTTGTGCTTGATGCTCATCTCAATGCAAGTCGCGTCTCCGGAGGTGAGATCATGGGGCTTGGTTGGCTTCCTTTTGCTAACGGCACCAATCCCGGCACAGGCGATTTGGTTCTGACAGCTAAGCGCGGTGTATTTCTGGCCGTCGATTCGCTGCGCAATCCAGACGGGTGCCGCGGCATCAGCCCTTAGAGCAGGTCGGCGGGCGCTTCCTCGGGCGCCAAAAGCGTGAGACTGTTGCACTGGCGAAAGTCAAAGATTGGGAGGGCGAATGAAAAAACTGGGAATCGCAGCGCTCGCGAGCGTAGCCCTGCTCGCCGCATCGACGGCGGCATCGGCGCAGGTGTGCACGCTCGGCACCATCATCGCGGCGATCTACACCAACGCGACCGAGCACCGCGAGCTGACCTTGAAGGAAGCCGCCACCTGCGGGCTCGTGCACGAGACGCAAGCCAAGAAGCCGAAGAAAGAAGTGCACAGGAAGAAAATCGCGCGGCGGGTGAAGAAGGAGCGCTAGCGCAATTGCATTCTTATCCCTCCCCGCTTTACGGGGAGGGTGGCTGCGAGCGAGAAGAAGACCGGGATACCTGACGCAATGCATGACGGAGAACGTCATCGTCCGCGAAGGCGGACGATCCAGTAAACGCAAGCGCCAATGTTAGCCGAAACGCCTGCGATTACTGGATCCCCCGCTTTCGCGGGGATGACCGGTGAGTTTGATCCTCGTCCTGAGAGCCTGGCCGGAAATGAAACGAGTCAATTCAATGAGTTGCGAGCACCAAAATCGGGGGCAGCGAATAGGCGAAGTCGCGAATTCGGCTGCGAACTCGTGCATCTATCGTTTTTTTTCCTCGTTTTCGATGCATTTGTAACCCGTTGAATTTGCTACTTTCATTTTGAGTCAGACTCTGAGGAGCGCCAACGGGTCGGCGCGAAGCGCCGCCCGATGATAAACTCCGCGCGTCTCGAAGGATGAGGCCCCGGCCTCATGGTTCCCGCCTCCGCTCGCAGTGCGAGCTATGGCGGGCAAGTTAGGCGCGCCGAAGCGCAATTGCGCGTAGGCGGGCGAGACGCCCGCTGCGCGGGCTCCTCACCGTGAGGTTCAGCGCGAAAACTTCTTGTACTTCACGCGCGTCGGCACGACCGAGTCCTGCCCGAGGCGGCGCATCTTGTCCGCTTCGTAATCCTGGAAGTGGCCCTCGGACCCAGGGGATGGACGAAGCGCTAGACCTCGGCGAGGTCGAGTCGTTTCTCAACCCGCTCGATTCGATCGGACAGTCGATCGACCCGGTTTGACATTTCCGCAAGGCGAACCGTGACCTGCGCAACTTCAGTTTCGAGCGCGCCGACACGCTGCTTCACCTCACGCATGTCATCGCGCAAAGCATCGACCGCACCACGGATGTGACGCAGGTGTTCAAGAACAATGTTCTCGGCTTCGGTCATAATGCCTTCATAGCACAAAATCGTTACCGCGAAAACTTCTTGTACTTCACGCGATGCGGCACGACCGAATCCGTGCCCAGCCGCCGCATCTTGTCGGCCTCATAGTCCTGGAAGTTGCCCTCGAACCATTCGACGTGGCTGTCGCCCTCGAACGAGAGAATGTGCGTCGCGATGCGGTCGAGAAACCAGCGGTCGTGGCTGATGATGACGGCGCAGCCGGCGAAATCCTCCAGCGCCTCTTCCAGCGCGCGCAGCGTCTCGACGTCGAGATCGTTGGTCGGCTCGTCGAGCAGCAAAAGGTTGGCGCCGGATTTGAGCATCTTGGCGAGATGCACG
>DASUKT010000044.1:0-22447 GCA_036278575.1 Pseudolabrys sp.
CCGCCGATCAGGATCGGGACCCACTCCTGCGCCGGCTTGGGATACATCACCGCCTTCGAGGGCTTGTAGCCGGCGGTGGGATACTCACCGGTGACCGACGGCTCGGTCCACAGACGGCGGAGAAGATCGAGATTCTCGTCCATGATCTTTCCGCGCTTCTCGAACGGGATGCCCATCGCGTCGAATTCGCGCTTGTACCAGCCCGACGCCATGCCCATTACCAGACGGCCGCCTGAAAGCTGATCAATGCTCGAGAGCTGCTTGGCGAGCGCCACCGCGTTGCGCAGCGGCAGCACCAGGATGCCGGTGCCGAGCTTGATCTTCTTGGTGCGGGCAGCAACGCCCGTGAGCACCGTCAGCGAGTCGACAATCGGAAAGTTCGGCTCGACGCCGAGGAGCATGTGATCCCAGACCCAGACCGAGTCGAAACCCAGCTCTTCCATCTTCACGCCGTAATCGACGAGCGCTTTCGCGTCCGGCATTTGCGGATAGGCCGTGAAATTCCGAGCGGCAATGCCGAACGTCTTGCTCAGAATCGTCATTTCGTGTTCTCCATTAGTTTTTTCAGTTCCGCATCACGCGATGTAGAGCCTTTCGGGATCGAGCATGCGCAGTGTCGATAACTCGTGCTCGGTCGGGGGTTCGGTCACGCCGAGATCGGAATCGAAGTCGAGTCTAAAGCCGGTATTCTCCTGCAGCTGTTCGCGCGTAACGCCGAGATTGAGCGCGAGCGGCTTCATGCGGCGCGTCTTTTCGTCAAAGCCGAATACCGCAAGCTCCGTGACGACGCGGAACATGCCGCCCACCGGCAAGCCGCTTTGGCGGCGGGTCTCGCCGCCCTTGATCCAGCCGGGGCTGGTGATGAAATCGACGTTTTCAACGAAACGGCGCTTTTCGTGCTTCATCGCAACGATCATGCTGGTGAGGCTCGCGATGTCGTTGCCGCCGCCGGTTCCAGGCAGCCGTGTCTTCGGCTTTTTCGGATCGCCGATAAAAGAACTGTTCAGGTTGCCGAATTGGTCGATCTGCGCGCCGCCCATAAAGCCGACATCGACATAGCCGCGCTGGAGCAGCAGCAGAACCTCGGCGCTGCCGAGCACCATGTTTGCGCGGACCGTGCAGCGCTGATCGTTGGTCGACGGCGGCAGCTTGCCGGGCTCGACGAAGGCGCCGATGACGCCGCCTTCGAACAAAATAGTCAGGCCGGGACAATGTATCCGTTGCGCGAGCGTTGCCGCCAATAGCGGAATGCCGACACCGGCAAATACGACCATGCCGTCCTTGAGCTGACGCGCGCTCAGAATCGCAAGCAGCTCGGCCGCGGTGTAGTCTGACTTATGCGTCATAGATCGAATTTCCCGCCCGCGAGGCCGCAAGCACTTCCTCAAGACCGATAAGGTCGAGAAATTCGGGCCATGACCTTGGTCCATAAACAAACGTGTCGAGATATTCTTTCATGCCGCCGACCGGATCGTTGTTCACGAGTTCGACGTAATATTCCATGTGCCTCATCATCGGCTCGTATAGGCCGTAACACTCATGCGGCGCGCTGCCGTAAGGCACCTCGACAATCGCGTCCACGGCGAAGAACGGAATTTTGGTCTGATCGGGTGCACGGCGAATTTGGTCGTTGGAAACAATTCGCTCGGTCGTCAGGATGACCTTGTTCGCGGCCATCGCGAGATCGATGTCCATGAATTGCAGGCCGTCAATTTGCGCATTTCCATACGCATCACAACGCTGCACGTGAATGAGCGCGACATCGGGGTTGAGCGCCGGGACGAGCAACAGCTTCTCGCCGGTGAACGGGCAGTCCATCTCCTTCGCCTCGGACCGCTGCGCGAGCACGCCGGAGCCGAGCATCGACCGGATCGGCATGAACGGAACGCCCATCGCGCCGGCACGGAATCGCATGCCGACCGCAAGGTGACTCCATTCCTCGAAACGAGCTTTCCCGGTCTCGACGTAATGCCGCATCACCTTCGAGACACCCCACAGGATGCCTTGGCTGAACCAGCTGCTGATGATGTGATCCGATGCGCCGGAACCGAACAAAAGATCTCCGTCGCTTGAAATAATGCAGCGTGAGCACGAAAGGTTCTTGCGGCCGGCGCGGATCAAGGCCCAGACCAACGCCATCGGCGTGCGCGACATCGTGCTCCCGCCAATACCGACGGAGTCGCCGTCGCGAACGAACGAAGAGATATCTTCAAGCACCACGACCTTCTCGCGCAGGCTGCGGTCGCGCGCTGCAATGTCCTTGCGCAATTTCTCGTATGGCTTGACCAAGCTCATGCAGAAGCCTCGCGCGCCGCTTCGGCATTGAACTCACCGATCATCCGGTCCCATACCGGGATCGTCTCGACCAGATCCTGCCAGAACCGCTGACTTCGCCGACTTTCAAAATCCTTCACCGAGACTCCTTGCTGCTCAACCCACGTATAATATCCGAGATTGAAAATGCGGCTGCGCTCGACATGCGTGAGCTCGAGGACATGGTCGTCGGCGATTCCCTCAATATGCCTGCCGAAAATCTCGCCGGCACTGATCTCATCGAAGCCATTCGAATATTTGCGTGATACAAAAGACTCGCGCTCGCTGCCATACATCGCGGCGCTATCGGTCGCGACGGTCAGGATGACGTCGTTCCGGTTATACTCGAAGCGCTTGGCGAGCTTAATCGCCGCCACGATATTAGCGAGGCCAGAGATGCCGAAGCTCTCAAACTGCTTGATCAATTCCGGATCGATGCTGCGGCGCTTGGAGAGATAATTACAGCCACGCTCATTGTTGAACAGCAAATTAAGCGAATCGCTTGTGGAATCCGAAACGGCGACGACGGCATCCATATTCATCACGTTGTGAATGAGCGGAATATGCTTGTCGCCGATACCCTGAATGTTGTGCTCGCCGAACCCGTTGCAATACATCGTCGGACACTCGAGCGCTTCGACAGCCACGATCTTCGCGTTGTGCAGCTTCTTCAGCCGATCGCCGGCCGCAATCGTGCCGGCCGAGCCGGTCGCCGAAACGAAAGCCGCGAGCCGGTAATCCTTATGGTTGCGCTTGAGCTCGCCGAACACCTTTTCACAGGCCTGACCCGTGCAGTGATAATGGATGAGGTAATTCGCAAACTCAGAGAACTGGTTGAGGACGACGTTGTCCTTGTCCTGCTGAAGCTCGGTGCACTTGTCGTAGATCTCCTTGACGTTGCTCTCAGTGCCGGGCGTGCGAATGATGTCCGAAGGGTCTGCCACCCACTTCTGCAACCAGTCGAAACGCTCCCGGCTCATGCCGGCGGGAAGAACGGCGACACCCCGACATCCAAGAATGCGGGAGATCGCAACGCCGCCACGGCAATAGTTTCCGGTGGAAGGCCAAATGGCGCGCTGGCGCGAGGGATCGAAACGGCCGGTGATCAGCCGCGGTACAAGGCAAGCGTAGGCCGCGAGCACCTTGTGGGCTCCGATCATCGGGAAATTGCGGCCGAGCAAAACAACAATCGGTGCCTTCACGCCCGTCAATTCCGGCGGCAGCGTTACGTGTGCGGGGACCTTCAGCCGCGACTTCCGATCCAGGGCGTTGAACCAATGGACGCGCCACAGATTCCCGGCATCGGGAGTGTCGGGATCGATGCGCGAAAGCTCCGCATCGTCGGCCTCTGGATCTGCAAGCTCGCTCCATGTCGGAAGACGCCCGCCGACCTGCCGAAGGCATCCGATAGCAGCTTGGCGACTTGAAGAATCCGAGACCTCGGGGGCAATCGACAAACTCATTTTCACGACCTTGGCCTGACATTTTACTGCGCGAGTCGGCAGCAGAATCCCCCCGCTGGGAGCACCCGCCGATACTAGATTGATGCTAAGATTAGAACAATAGGAATTTGGCTGAGCTTGAGCCGATATAGGCAGGATTTACGACCCGATTGCAACGCTCGCTCGCGTAACGCGGCCACCCGGCGCAAATGATGCGCGATAGCGCTCTGACGGAACGTCACCATAGACAGTGTTGCGTTGGCGCGGAATACGTCCGATCGAACGGATGATGGATTCCATCGCTTCCGGCGTCATTTCCTGGCCGTGCTGCGCGCCGGCCGAACGCGTGATCGTTTCGTCCATCAGCGTTCCGCCGAGATCGTTGGCACCCGCCTGCAAGCACACCTTCACGCCGTCGGGCCCCATTTTGACCCAGGATGTCTGAATGTTGGTCAGCACCGGCTGGAACGCCAGCCGCGCGACGGCATGCATCAGCACGGCTTCGCGAAATGTTGGGCCACGTCGTGCGCGGCCTTTAAGATAAATCGGCGCTTCCATGTGCACAAACGGCAGCGGAACGAATTCGGTAAAGCCGCCGGTCTCTTCCTGCAGAGCCCGCAAACGCAGGATGTGCCGCGCCCAATGGCGGTAACCATCGACGTGACCATACATAATTGTCGCCGTCGATTTGAAGCCGGCACGATGCGCCGCCCGCATCACTTCAAGCCAGCGAGCCGTATTGATTTTGTCAGGACATAAAACCGCGCGCACTTCGTCGTCGAGTACTTCCGCCGCCGTGCCAGGTAACGTGCCAAGCCCCGCCTGCTTCAGCGTCTGGAAAAACTCTTCAAGCGAAATCCCGAGCGTTGCCGCTCCCTGATGAACTTCAAGTGGTGAAAATGCATGCACGTGCATGCCCGGAACGGCATCACGCACCGATTTGCAGATATCGACATAGGTACGCCCGTCAAAATCCGGGTGGATACCACCCTGCATGCAGACTTCGGTGGCGCCGCGTTCCCACGCTTCCCGCGATCGTCTGGCAATTTCGTCGAGCGAAAGATTGTAGGGTCTTCCGCGCAGATTCTCGCTCATTTTGCCTTTCGAGAAAGCGCAAAACTGGCACTTGAATGAACAGATATTGGTGTAGTTGATATTGCGTGTGACAACGTATGAGACGGTATTACCGGAAGTTTCTCGCCGCAGCGCATCAGCGGCCGTGCAGACAGCGGAAAATCCGTCGTCCCTTGCTTGAAACAGACGAACGATCTCAGTTTCCTCTAAAACGCGGCCCGCAGCAGCGCGATCGATGATTTTCGACAACTCGTCCGTCGCAATCGCCGGCGCGACCGCCCGCTCAGCATCGGGCGGCAATGATTTCATCTCACCGGGAGACCATTCGTCCGGGCGCGGCCACCCATCGCCGTCGATCCGGCGCAGCAACGACGTGTGCAAACCGGTGTCGACCCACTTGCGATGATCCGAGGCGAAGGATGGATGGATCGCCAACCGCTCACGCAGTTGCTTTCCCGCAGCCATGGTCGCACGCTCTAGCACCTGCAGATGAGGCCATGGAGCTTCCGGGTTTACATGATCGGGCGTAACGGGCGAAACGCCGCCCCAGTCATTGATGCCCGCTTCAATCAACAAGCGCAGCGCGCCCGGCGAAAGGTTCGGCGGCGCCTGGATATTCATCGACGCGGGAAAGATGAGCCGCGCAATCGCAACCGTCCACAAATGCTCATCAAGCGGCGCCGCCGGCACAGCCGCCATGCGCGTGTTCGCTTTCGGGCGGAAGTTCTGGATGATGATTTCCTGAATGTGGCCGTAGCGGTCGTGTAGTTCGCGCAAGGCGATGAGCGCGTCGATTCGATCGCGGCGAGTTTCGCCGATGCCAATCAAAATGCCAGTCGTAAACGGAACCCGTTGCTCACCGGCGGTGCGAATAGTGGCAAGCCGCGCCTCCGGATCCTTATCGGGCGAACCATGATGCGGTCCGCCCTTCTCCATCAAACGCGTCGAAATGCTTTCCAGCATGATGCCCTGCGAAATTGACACCTTCCGCAGAACCGCAATGTCATCCTTATCAAGCAAGCCGGGATTAGCGTGCGGCAGCAGTCCGGTTTCCTCAAACACCACACGCGCCATGTCGGCAAGATAGGACAGCGTCGTCTCGTGGCCGAGCAGAGCGAGTTCTTCCCGCGCAATGCGATAGCGAAGCTCCGGCTTATCGCCGAGCGTGAACAGCGCCTCTTTGCACCCGGCGTCGCGGCCGGCCCGCGCGATCGCGAGCACTTCGTCGCGTGTCAAAAATGCGCGCTCGCCAGCGCGCGGCGGATGCGCAAAGGTGCAATAGTGGCAAACGTCGCGACATAATTTCGTTAATGGAATGAATACCTTCGGCGAGTAAGAAACAATGTTTGCGTGCGCGCGATCACGGCGCGACGCTGCTGCCTTCATTAGCGGCGCAAGGTCACTCACTTCGCAGAGGCGGTATGCTTCCTCGCGCGCGAGCACACGCGCATCCGGGAACGCGCTGAGGAGTTGCGCGCCGCCGCTTGCATCCCCGCGCGATGCGAGAAAAGCATGCGTCCGGGTGCGTGAATTCAGCGCAAGGAAATCGTCCAGATTTTTCGGCCTGTCGATGTCGAGGCCGAGATGGCCGGAGGGCAGTTCACGAACCGTCAAGCCTTGAGCGCGAGCCGCTTGACAATGATTGTCAAAACTGCCCGGGCCGAAACACAACGGCAGCGCGGCGGCCGGACGGCAACCTAGCAAGTTGGTGCCTCTGTCATCGGCGGCGGGAATTGCGACAAGCGTGTTGGGGGCACGGAGCGCTTCGACGGCTTGCGCAATCATCCCCGGCGCAAGGTGCGGGACATCGGAGGGCACAATCAACACGCTCTTGCCGCCGTTGTCGGCAACGCAGTCGAGACCGTAACGGATGGCGGCGTTAAGACCCTCGCCCCCCTCGTCGGAAACAACACTGGCGTCGTATTGCTGCGCCAGTTCTGCCGCCGCCGGTTCGGCGGTGACGACCACAATGCCTGCAATGTCTGACGCGCAGCGCGCAAGCGCATCCAACACATCGTTAAGCATCAAGCGGGCAAGTTCGGCCCGGCTTTCGCCGTCAAGGACATGCGCGAGTCGCCTCTTGGCGCCCGCGAAGCGTTTCACCGGCACGATGACCCAAATGTCCTTTCCCTCAAGCATCAGCGGTCACCCGCTCGCTTTCCGAAATTGCCTGTCGGAGATCGTCCGCAAAATCGAGGGTAGCTCGCGCGAGCCTCTCGCGGTCGGCTAGATCTTTCATCATCGTGCTTGTCACCAGAACGGGTACACCTGCACGTTCAGCCTCGTCGCTGTCAGCTTTGTCGATAACAACGGCATTCATGAGACCGCGGTAATGCTCGGCAATCGTCGCCGTCGTCACGGAGAGCGCGAGCTCACGCATGATCTTCGCCGTGGGTCCCTTCACCGCTTGCCCGCCTATGATTGGCGAGACCACGATGACCGGCGCCCTGCTCTGCGCAAGTGCTTTGCGCATTCCGGGCACCGACAGAATGGGATCGATCGAAAGATAGGGATTGGACGGGCAAACAATGACGGCCCGCAACCCCGGATTTGTCAACATCTCAAGGACGCCTGACGCCGGCGTCGCCGAGCGCGCGCCTTCGAATCGGATTGCCTTGACGACCGGCTCGCACCGGCGGCGCACGAAATAGTGCTGAAACGGCAGATCGCCCTCTTCGGTTTGCACGATTGTGCGCACCGCGTCGTCCGACATCGGGACGATGAGCGCGGGAATTCCGAACGTGTGCCCGATCTGGCGCGTGAATGCGCTCAACGTTCCACCGTCGCGCAAGAAAGCGGTCCGCGAGGCGTGCATCGCGAGATCAAGGTCGCCGAGACTGAACCAGGTTGGACCGCCTGTCTCATTTAACGCCTGCATGAAATTCCAGGTTTCATGGGCGCGTCCCCAGCCGCGCACCGGATCGGCCAGTCCAGCGAGCGTATAGACAACAGTGTCAATATCCGGTGAGATATGCAGGCCCAAATGTTCGAAATCGTCGCCGGTGTTGACGATCACAGTCAGTTCGCCGGGCGCAAGCAGGCGCGAAAGACCGAGCACGAGCTTGGCGCCGCCGATGCCACCGCAGAGCGCAACCACCTGGTTTTTTTGTGCGCCAAGCGTCATCGGAACAGATCCATCTCTTTCGGCCGCAGCAGCGCGGACGCAGGGACGGACGGCGCATCGATCGCAAGTCCGCGGATATGCACGACTGGTTGGCCCTCTGCCGCCTGCCCCATCACGAGCGAGGCCGCCGCGGCGATCTCGTCCGCGTGCGCGACTTCCGTGACGCGCATCTTGCGACCAAACAAGTCCGCAACACCGACCATGTTGACAAGCGACGGCACACCGGCGGCTCCGAGCGCAACGCCGACCACACCGTTTCGCCATGGGCGCCCGAAGCTGTCGTTGATAATGACGCCGACGCGAACGCCGAATTCGGCGTCGAGCCGAGCTTTGAGCTTCGCGGCGGTCGCGTCGGGATCGCGCGGCAAAAGCAAGACATGATCGCCGTCGCCCGCGACGTTCGATTGATCGACGCCAGCATTCGCCATGATGAAGCCGAGGCGGTGAGCGACGATCAGCACGTCCTTGCGATGGCGTACGACTTCGCTCGATTCGCCGAGAATCACCTCGACCAGCCGTGCATCCTTGTTGACCTCGGCTGCAAGCGAGGCCGCGCGCGCCGAGGGCTTGATGGCGGCGAGATCGACGACACGCCCTTCCGCTTTCGACACGATCTTCTGCGCAATAACGAGCACGTCATCCTCTTCCGGGACAATGCGCGTGCGTCGCAAGGCCTCGATCAGAAAATCTGCGAGATCGTCACCGGGCTTGACGGACGGAAACCCCGCCAAGGCGGTCAGCGTGAGGTTTCGCGAACTCATATCCAAATTACCGCCCGTCAGAGGCTGGCAGTCCCGTTATGCGGATGCCGGCGCCTGGAATCTTGTAGCGCCGGTTGATCGCAATCAAGACCGAGGTGAGCGCTTCGGCCGCAACCGTGTTGGCAAGTGCGCCGCCGTCGACGCCGCGCGTGGCCACCACGTTCGCCAGTGCGATCACCTGCTCGCGTGTGCCGGCGTCATCGGCGAAGACCAGGACATCGCAATCGGCCTTCTCCCCGCTATGCAGTTTCTTAGCGCCAACGTTATGAAATGCGGAAGCGATGCGCACATCGGCGCCCAACGCGCGCTGCGCAACCAGGGCCGGCGAACCGGCGGCCGGCAATTGCACAACCGATACCTTGGGCGGCACCAACGGGACAACGGCATCTATCAGCAACTTGCCGGATAGCGCTGGCTTGATGTCGGCAAGAATCGCGTCGTGACTGGCATAGGGAACGCAAAGCACGACGACATCGGCCCCGCGCGCAGCGCTCACGTTGTCGTCGCCACGGACGTCGGCGCCAGCTTGCGCACCGAGTTCGCGCGCCGCAGCCTCGGCTTTTTCCTTGCCTCGCGAGCCGAGCACGACGCGATAGCCCGCAGCCGCCCACAGCCGCGCGAGCCCCGAACCAAGATCGCCGGTCCCGCCGACGATTGCGATGAGCGGCTTGCCGCTTTCCACCATTGTTGTCAGCTCCACACACGCGCCGGAAGCATAAGGTACCATGTTTAGTAACACAAGACCTTTGCCCTGAGCCGTCTCAGCCTGCCTCGGTTCCGCACCAGTCGCAGATGCTGAGCGCCATCACTTTTATCGCTGTCTGATAGTCGTCGATGCTGACGTATTCGTCGTCGGAATGCATGACGGCCGTAGAGCCCGGCCCAAAGATGACCGTCGGCGTATTGCCGTAAAGATTGAGGAAACGCGTATCGGCCGCGCCCTGGCGCCCGCTGATCTCAGGCTCCTTGCCGGTAATTTCCTTGTAGTTCTTCGACACGACCTGAACTATCGGATGGTTGTGCGGAATTTCTGAAGCCTGTGCGTCGTATCCGACGAAGCGAACTTTCGGCGGATGATCCTTCATCCACGGATCTTCCGCGGCGGCGCGCGCGATGTGTTCGGCAAGACTGCGCTTGACGCCTTCGTGATCCTCGCCCGGCACCGTTGCCATGCTTCCTTTCAACAGGCACGTGGCCGCGAACGAGCTCGGGAAATTGCCAGAATGGAAGGCGCCGATCATGCACGGAATCGCATCGATCAATTTCGGGTAAAGCGGATGCCGGACGGCGGCGATGCGCTTTTCTTCCAGCTCCGCCACGGCTTTGGTGATCTTGTATCCAAGATCGATGCCGCTCACGCCCTGATAACGGCGTTGAATGCCGGCCGCCTTGCCCTGAATCTCGATCTCGAACCAGATTCGTCCGATGCACGCCGGCTGCACCGCGAGACCGCTGGTTTCGCCGGAAATGCCGGCGTCGGCTCTGTAGCCTCGGATCACCGTATCCAGCGTACCGTGGCCGCTTACCTCTTCATCGATGACGATATCGATGTAGACGTCGCCCTTCGGCTTCAATCCGGCCGCCATCATATTTTCGACGGCCATGATGTGGCTCGCGACGCCGCTTTTCATGTCGCATGAACCGCGGCCGTAAATACGACCGTCTTTGATCGACGCAGACCAGGGATCGTCACTCCAGCCTTCGCCATTGCCGACCGGAATGACGTCGGTATGGCCGTTGAATAGCAACGAGCGTCCGCCGCCGGTGCCCTTCCATGTCGCGACGATATTGGGACGTCCTTCATAGCCACGGTCGACCGGAATGTAGCCGGGATGCTTCTTCAGCTTTTCCCAGTCGCTTTCCCACAAGTCGACTTCAAGCCCGATCTTGGTGAGATAGTCGGCGAGGAATTTTTGAATATTTTCTTCGTCGCCTGTCACGCTCGGAATCGAGATCATCTGCTGAAGAAACTTGATCGACTTGTCCTTCGTGGCGTCGATCTGCTGAAGAAGCTTCTGTCGGCCATCGTTGCTCATTATGGGCTCCTCGATTTTTGATCGAATCGGTTTCAGCGTGCAAACAGGCGGCGAATGCGTGCTGTGATGGCCCGCACAAGGGCCGGGAAGAACAGACCGCTTGCGCGTAATTCACTTTCCTGCGCGAACTGCGGCGCTCCGCTCAAGCGTGCTTCGACGTTCTTCGCAAATATCGCTGCAAGGCGCGCAGCGATGTCCTGCATCAAATCCGAGCGGCTGAACTGCGCCAGTGGACCGGTCAGGCGATAACCCACGTTGAGCACGACCTTCGTTGCATCTTTCTCCGTGGCCGTCATGCGATAGGTGACGATGCCGCGGGTCGCGGAGCTGCTGCGCTGGTCGCGGCCGACTCCGATGATCGAACCGGAATGATTCGCTTCATTGCGCCTGATTTCGGCCGTTCCGTTAAAATCGGCTGCAATCGGACCGGCTTTCACCCGCATCTTGCCATTGACTTTACGGCCGCCAGTATCGCCCGTCAGCGATGCGCCAGGAAGGCAGGCTGCGACTTCTGCGACATTGCCGAAGAAATTCCAGACCACATCGACTGGATGATGCACGACGAAGCTCTGCTCGAAGGTCGCTTGCGGCTTCCAGTCGGCAAAGCTGTCGGATTGATCCAATCCGATGACCGTATCGCGAGCGAGCTCTCGCTGCGACTGCGTTGCCGCACTCCTTGCGCTTGCCTGACTTGCCGTATTGCCTGCACCGGCGGGGCCGAGCAAATTACGTCCGGCTCCCGGCACAGCTGCAATCCCCTTCGCCCGACGATCGGCGATGACGCTTTGAACCGCCCGGATAATCCCGAGATAGCCGGTGCAGCGGCATAGATTGCCGCTCATCGCCACACGGATGTCGTGCTCATCGGCATTGGGCGCGCGCATCACGAGATCGCGAGCAGAGATCAACATGCCGGGCGTGCAATAACCGCACTGAAGCGCGTGCTCGCGTGAAAATGCCGTCCGCAGTTCCTTCATTATTTCATCGTCGTCCAGGCCCTCTATGGTCGTCACTGCCGCATTGGTGCAGGACACGGCGTAGGTAATGCAGGAGCGCACCGGCACGCCCTCGACCAGAAGCGTGCAGGCACCGCAAATGCCATGTTCGCAACCGAGATGCGTCCCCGTCAGGTTCTGCATCTCGCGGACAAAATCGGCGAGATGCATACGCGGCTCGACATCCGCCGTTGTCTCCACGCCATTGACGGTAAGAGTAAGCGACCTCATGGCGTATGCGCGCGTGCAATAGCGCGGCGCAAAACCGCGACGTGAATCTTTTGATCGATGCTATCGGTCGTACCTCCGGCAGCCATGGCGTCGTGCACGAAGCCTAGATTCAGAGCTTCGGTTTTCTGAGCACGGCCATCGAAGAGTTTTCCGTTGTCCGTCAGTACGATCGGTTTGGACCCATTGGCGCCGATGACGGCGCGGCAGATCGACTGTTCCGGGTCGAAGAGGAAAGCGCCGATCGCATGTGCGAATTCGCCGGTCTTGCGGCACGCTTTGTAATAACCCCAACGCGCGGTCTGCGAATAACGGGGTATTTCAATTCCAGTGATAAGTTCGCCAGGGTTCAGCGCCGTTTCAAGGGCGCCCACGATCAGGTCCTCGACAGCGATGCGTCGCTCCCGCTTTTCGCCGGCCGCAATGACAGAGGCACCCAGCGCCGACAATGCCGAAATCCAGTCCGCGGCGGGATCGCCATGCGCAAGGCTGCCGCCGATAGTCCCGCGGTTTCGTACCGCACGATAAGCGATACCGCGCGCCACATCGCGCAACGCGCCGTTTGCTACATCCGGAACGCGCCCGTCTTCGACGTCGGCATGGGTGACGCAGCTTCCGAGCACGATTGCATTCGGCTTCTCTTCGACCCGCTTGAGTTCGGCGATGGCTGTGATGTCAACGACGAGATCGGGCTGCGCCAGCCGCAGGTTGAGCATCGGCCCGAGCGATTGGCCACCTGCAAGAAACTTCACCGCTCCCTCCTCGCGGCTCCCGAGTGCACAGGCCGCGGCGAGCTCTGTTGGACGCTCATATTCAAAACAGACCGGTTTCACGTTGCGCTCCGGCTCGCTTGCTCAATCGCTTCGAGAATGCGCCGTGGGGTGATTGGGGAAACGGTCAATTCCGCGCGCACCGGACGCAGCGCGTCATTGATCGCATTGGCAATCGCCGCCGGCGGCGGGATGGCACCGCCTTCCCCGATTCCTTTCACCCCGAATTCGGTGTGAGGCGCGAGGGTCTCCATGTGATAAATCTTGACGGAAGGAACCTCGGTCGGGCCCGGCAACAGATAATCCGCAAGCGTTGAGGCAAGCGGCTGCCCGGCAGAGTCGAACGGCATTTCCTCGTATAGCGCGGTGCCGATACCCTGCGCGAGGCCGCCGACGATTTGACCGTCGACGATCATCGGATTGATCAACTTGCCGCCGTCCTCGACCACAACATAGTCGAGTATCTCAACCTCGCCGATTTCAGGATCGACCGCCACCAAAGCCGCGTGCGTGGCATAGCTGAATGTGCCGCCGTCGGGGTTCGGGCGATAGCCAATGGTTGCTTCCATTCCGCCCATGTCGACATCGGGCGGCAGGTTTTGCGGCTTCAAATACCAGGTCGCGGCAATTTCCTTGAGCAAGATCGAGCCGCCTGGGCCGACAACTTCGCCGTCACGGACTGTAACGTTTGCCGCATCGGCTTGCAGCAGCTGCGCACCAATCTTCGCGGCGCGCTTTGCAAGTTCTTTGCACGCGGCCGACACGGCGCCGCCAGCCATAACCGCGCAACGAGAGCCCCAGGTGCCGGTTGAATAGGGCGTCAATGCGGTATCGCCGTGCACAACCTTGATCTTGGCGACATCGACTCCAAGCACCTCATGCGCAACTTGCGCCAAGGTCGTTTCAAGACCCTGGCCGTGCGAATGCACGCCGACACGAAGTTCAAGACCGCCATCCGGCGTCAGGCGCGCGGTTGCCTGTTCGAATCCAGGCACCATCGGAATGCCCCAACCAAAATAAACCGAGGTGCCGTGCGCCGCCTGCTCACAGTAGGTCGCAAGGCCGACCCCGATGAGCCGGCCGTCCGCCTCGCCGCGCTTCTGGCGTTCGCGCACAGCCTCCACACCGATTGCCGCCACGGCACGCCGCAATGACTCCGGATAATCGCCGCTGTCGAACTGCTTCCTGGTGATGTTCGTGAACGGCATCTGCTCACGCTTGACGAGGATTTTTTGGCGCACCTCGTGAGGCTCCACGCCTGCTTCGCGCGCGATCGCATCGAGCACCAGTTCAAGCGCGAAGCACACGCCGGTGCGCGCGACACCCCGGTACGGCAGGATCGGGCACTTATTGGTCGCAACGGAAAACGTACGGCAGCGGTAAGCCGGGAAATCATAGGGACCGGGCAGAATGCTGGCGACCTGCGCCGCTTCAAGGCATGCAGAGAAGGGATACGCCGAGTAAGCGCCCGAATCGACGATCGCTTCGCAATCGATCCCTCGCAGGGTGCCGTCGCGGTCGGCGTAACCGGTAATCCGATAATAATGTTCGCGGCAGTTGGCGTTCGCTGTCAGATGCTCGCGCCGGTCTTCGATCCATCGAACCGGATGGCCGCATCGCATCGCCAGCCACGCGAGACAGACCTCTTCGGCGAGCAGAATGCCCTTATATCCAAACCCGCCGCCAACGTCGGGCGAAATGACACGGATTTGACCTTCATCAAGTCCAAGGCACTCGGCCAATCCAGTGCGCACGATGTGCGGCATCTGGCACGCGGAATAAACAGTGAGCTGATCGAGCCGCGTATCCCATACAGCCACCACGCCGCGCCCTTCGATCGGCGCCATGCATTGGCGTGACGTCCGCACCTCGCGTGTCACCTTGAGCGGCGCGTCGAGAGCTTTTCCGATATCGATCTCGACAAGAGATTCGAGGAAAATGTTGTCGCCCCACTGCTCGTGCAGCAATGAGGACCGCGAGTCCCGCGCCATCACCATCTCGTGCACAGCCGGTAATTCATCGAGATCAAGCACGACGGCAGCGGCGATATCCTCGGCCTTCGCGCGCGTCGGCGCGACGCACATCGCAAGCAACTCACCGACGTAGCGCACCTTGTCCGTGGCCAGAGGCGGCTGCTCCGAGGGCTTGAAACCCTTAACGCCGGAGACAGCGCGGATCGGCTTCACATCCGTCAGGTCGACAGCGCTGAACACGGCATTCTTGTATGCCGGTGGCGCCGTCACGCTGCGGACGCGAGCATGCGCCAGCGGGCTTCGGACGAACGCTACGTCCTTCATTCCCGCGAGACGGAGGTCGGCAACGTACTGGCCGCGGCCGCGCATGAACCGATCGTCTTCCTTGCGGAGGAGGCGTGCGCCGATGCCTTGCTCTTTCATCGCAACGTCCTCTCGCGAACGGGCCGGATCGGATCGGCCGAACGCGCAATGCCGTGGCCGCGGTCATCTGCCCGTGGCCTAATACTATGATCCTAATCTTGGGATAATCGGCGTTCAACCACCAAGCTACATCGAACGCTACTTGCGCGGCGATCTGTTGCGGCGTCCGCTGGTGGAGGACGTGCGCAGATGGGCGAGCAAGTCGATATGAAGTTGAATTGCGTCACTGCGGTAAATGATGTCTGCAACGTAAATTGCCACGTTGCTCCGGTCGATGAGAACACAGCGGCATTCGGCCGTCGGCGCACCCAACGCGATCTGCAGCAGATCGGATGTCGTCGGATCGGCGCTGCCGATCACCACGGTCTGATGCGCGTGCTGGATATCGATGTCCTTACGTTCTGCAATCACCGTCAACGCAGGATGCTGGCGAAACGCATCGGGCGTGCGCTTATAAATACTTTTTGCAAGGTGCAAATTGACGATGCCGTAGGGCTTGTCGTCCTTGTACTGCACGCTGCGAAGGAAAACGTAGCTGTCCGCCAAGCCGCCCTCTCCTTCACGCAACGACGGGAACGGCGGCGGGTTGTCGACCTTGATGCGCTTGAGGACGTTGTCCTTGATCGATTCGATCAGGACGTCCCAAGTAGTCGCGAGCTTGAACCAATGGCGGTCCGCGGCTTTCTCCGCGGCGAACGTACCGCGGCCCTGCTGCGAGCGCAGGAGGCCTTCTTCGCGCAGGATATCGACCGCCTGCCGAATCGTGACACGCGCGACCTGAAATTCGCGCTCAAGCTCGACAAGCGTCGGGATTTTCTCACCCGGGTGCCACTGCTTCGTCTCCAGCCGGCGGCGCATAACGGAGGCCACCTGGATGTACAGGGGCACCCGGCTGCGGTCATAAACCTTGGAAAGCTCAAACATCGTTCTGATCTGTCGCCCACTTAAACAACGCGTACGTGGTCACCTAATCGAGCTTATGGCTGCAGATTGCAACCGTAAATTTGTCGGGATGCCCGTTCTCGCGCACCCCGACTCTTTTTATTTATGCTATGGAGCCCGGTTTGTTGTACCATGGCCCTAGTTGACCATCCGGTCCTTTTTCGGCGGCAAGAAAGAGCTGTTGAACATCTCTTCCACCGACGGCTTGCGCGGCAGGCCGTAGCCGTCGCCGATAAGATCGATGCTGCGCTTCAGACGCGCCGGGTCGACGCCCCCATAACCGTTTTTTTTGACATTCGGCGTGTCAATACAGCAGTTTAAAGCCAGTTTCAGCCGTTCGAGCTCAATGTCTTTTTTCAGCAGGGGCTGCGCCTTCGCCACCATCTCGACGGCCATCTTCGGATCGTGGATCATGTCCTCGACCCCCTTGATGGTCGCGCGCACGAAGCCCTTCACAGCGTCCGGGTTGGCTTTCAGGAAAGCCGGCGAGACCGCGACGCCGTTTCCGTACAGGTCCAAGCCGTGGTCCTTGTAAAGAAAATATCCAATATCGTCGTACTTCACGCCCCGGCCGTGCAGGTCGATGACAGAGCGAAAATATTGGCCGGTGATCACGTCGACATGTTTCTTGATCAGCATGGCCTCGCGTAGCGCCGGCTCGAGGTATTCAACCTTCACCTTGCTCAGGTCGAGATGGTTGAGCTTGGCGAACACGGGAAGCGTTTTGTAGGTCGAATCGTTCGCGACTGGACCGAGTGTCTTGCCTTCGATGTCCTTGATGGTCTTGATGCCGCTGGACTTCAGGAAGAACAGGCCCGACGGGTTTTGTTCGTAGCCCATCATCACTTCTGGAAAGGCGAGCTTCGGATTCTTGGCGTTAAACTCCGTCAACACGTTGATATCCGGATAACCGATATCGTAGACGCCGGTCGCCAGTTCGCGCACGACGCGTCCAGAACCTTTGCCGGCGTCGATCGTCACGTCGAGCCCTTCGGCTTTGTAGTAGCCTTTATAGAGCGCGATGAAGAACGGGGCGTGGTAGGAGCCGGGCAACCAGTCGAGTGTAAAGCGGACCTTCGTCTCGGCTTGTGCGCCGCCAAGCGCTGCCATCAAAAACGCGGAAAGCAGCGCCGCGCGCCCCAGAATTTGCCTGATCAACATCGCATCCTCCCAAGGTTTGCTTTCTCATTTGTGAGCTCGGGTGTCCTGGATATTTTTCTCCAGCCAGTAGCGTCCGAATTCGTCGCGCGCGAGTGCGTGGTGCGTGCGAACGTCACTCCATGCGCGCAAGATGGCGCGATACGGATGATCGCGGAGCGCATCGAGCAGATCGCGAAAGAAGACCGGCCGCTGCAGTAGTTGCTCGATTCTTGCCGGAAGTGCAGCGTCAGTTATGTCGGCCATCACAAATAGTCCTCCACCCGGATTTCATCGCGAAATGCGGGCACAATGCGCTCATAGCGGAACGCAGGGATGCCTTCGGGAATGGTGGCGTCGATGCCGAACTTCGACGTAGTCGGCAACTCGCCCGGCTTCAAATCCCACGGCCGCACGCTGGGGTCGACGTGCTTTCCTTTCATGCCCGAAAGGATGACGATGTCCTTGTCCGCTTGGCAGCGGAACGTGACAGCCCACTCCACCTCGTCAGGATTGTAGATATCGACGTCGTCGTCCGTGACGATCACCTGTTTGACGACCGGTAGCGAAAGGAGTGCCGCGATGGCGTTCTTGCCCTCTCCGGCCCGCTTCCTGATCGCCGCCACCACTGACCAACCGCAACAGCCGCCCTCGGTCGCGCGCACCGCGGCGACCTGGATCCCGGCAAGGCCCAGCACACGGGCGCATGCTGCCTCCGTCGCGGGGCCGTTGAGCCAATCGTTCTCCCAAGGCATTTGCAGCGCATAGAAGATCGGATTCCTCCGGTGTGTAATCGCGCTGACCCGGAATATCGGATTGTGCTTGAGATCCCCCTGCATGCCGGCGAACTCCCCGAACGGCCCTTCGTCCGCTGTCCATCCGATCGGCAATAATTCGCCTTCGAGCACAATCTCAGCGTTTGCCGGCACCGGTATATCGACGGTCTTGCACCGCACCATTTGCAGCGGTTCGCCGCGTAACCCTCCGGCGATATGCATTTCATTGAGCCCGGCCGGCGCCTTGTAGGCGGCAGCCATATGCTCGAAGACATGAACGCCTATGGCCACGGCGATGGGCAAAGGCCGATTCTGCTCGAAACGCGCCTGATAATAACGTCGCAAGTCGGATGCCGTGAACAGATCGATGCCGAGTTCGCGCCGCGTTCGGAACATCATTCGGTAGCAGCCGGCATTGGGGCCGAGTTTCTCGTCGTGCGCGAATGCCACACCGGCGGAGATGTACGGTCCTCCATCCTTTTCGTGCATGAACGGGATTGGCAGAGCTGTCAGATCGACATTGTCTCCGCTGATGACAACGTCCTGGCAAACGCCCTGCTTAATTGTTTCGGGAGCTATCGGCCGCGCAACGCTGCTCGCAAATCGTGCGCCAAGTTCGCTTTCGGGCCAGTTAAGGGCGGAGGCAACGCGGGCACGCGTCCAATAAAGCCCGCCGACCACCGGAATTTCATAGGCTTCGACGGCCTCGCACATCAGCGCCGCAGGTGCCTTGGCACAAAGCGCGGTGATGTACTCCGGCCGAATCGATTTTTTCAGGCGGCGCAAATGACCGGCGCCCTCCATGCGCGCGAGCATCGCGCGAAAATCTTCGTTGGTTTTTTTCTCAGGCATCGCGCGTTTGCATTTCCCTGCCTTCTATCATTCTAACGTTAGGATGATGGAATAGCTCGCGCGCTTCGGCAAGGCCCCCGATCGTGCAGGGATCGGTCGCGGACCTCCCCGCATGCGCAAGACAGCGATAAATTTCGCAACCTATTCAGCGTGTTTAGGCACTCGTTTTGCGCCAGACGCACGTGCGACATTCGCTCCTCTCTTTTGACAGCGCCTGAAGCCAAATGCGGTTGCCAATGCGGCAAAGTTCAAAGATACTATGTTCTAGCCTATAGGCTCTTTGAGGAATTTCCATGCGAGGATCCGCGGACAACATCGACAAGCAAAGCCTGCGCGGCTTCCTGCAAATGGTCGAGACCGAATATCCCGACGAGTTGCTGAGAATTAAGCAGCCGATCAATCAAAGTTTCGACATGACGTCGGTCGTGTTCGAGTTAGAGCGGGCGGGAAGAAATCCCGTCGTTATTCTCGAAAGGGTCGACGGCTTTGAAATTCCCCTTGTGACCAACGTCGCCGCCAATCGCAATTTGCTCGCCGCCTGTCTCGACGTCGCGCCACGCGACTTGCCAACCGCATTTCGCGAGCGCTGCCAGAAATACATCCCATGCGAGACCGTCGCCCAGGCCGCATGGAACGACGTGGTTATCGAAGGCGACGACGTCGATCTGACGAAATTGCCGATCCCGCTGCAATTTTCTGTCGATGGCGCCCCTTACGTAACGGCCGGCCAGATTTCAGCACGCGACCCCGTCACCGGTATCGATACCACCGGCTTCCACCGCTTGATGCTCAAAGGCAAGAATCGTCTCGGCGTCTCACTGCATTCGCGGCGCCGCATGTACGAATTCCATCGCCGCGCCGAGGAGCGGGGCCATCCCTTGCCTGCTGTCATCACCATCGGAACGCATCCACTGCACTACATGGGTTCGATGGTGTATGCCTATCCGCCTAACGTGCGGAAATTCGAGATCATAGGTGGTCTCTTCGGTGAACCGTATCGGCTGGCCCAGACAGGAGTTTCGGATCTTGAGGTTCCCGCCGGCGCCGAGATCGTTATTGAAGGTGAGATTCTGGCCGGCGTTCACGAGCCGGAAGGGCCGTTCGGCGAGTTTACCGGTTACGCCTCCTATCGCAGCACGCAAAATGTTTTTGTTGCGAAGCGCATTCGTATGCGTTCGGACGCCATGTACCAGGCGGTCACTTCCGGTATGGCCAAAGACCACATTTTGGTCTCCTGCATCACTCGTGAAGGCGAGATTCTCAACGCGCTCAGGCGCAACCTGCCGAACGTGCGCGCGGTGCACGTTCCCCACACGACTTGCGGGGCGTTTATGGCCATCATTTCGATGAAGAAGACGGCCGATGGCGAACCGCAAATGGCGGTCATGGCGACACTCGGCACCGAGCTTTATACGAAATACGTGATCGTCGTCGACGACGACGTCGACATCTTCGACATGAACGATGTGATGTGGGCCATCGCGACGCGTGTGCAAGCCGAGAAGGACATCTTTTTCATTCCCGGCGCCAAAGCTGCGATCCTCGATCCAACATCGGACCCCGAGACCTTTACAGTGACGAAGATGGGTATCGACGCCACGCGACCTTCGGGACGCGATTTCGCCGAACGTCTGGTAATTCCGGACGAGCAGCGCGATCGGGCCCGCAACATCTTGAAGGCTGCGGGTCTGAATCTTTAGGCTTGCACAAAGATCAAAAGCAAAACGATGAGGAGGGAACTATGAAATACATCAACCGCGTTGCTGCAATTTCTGCCCTCGCCTTATGTGTTGCTTTCACCGGAAGCGCGCACGCCGAAACCAAAGTGCGTTTCTCGCTCGACTGGATCCCTGGCTCGGTTCACTCGCCCTTCTTCATCGCCCTTTACAAGGGCTATTTCAAAGCCGAAGGGCTCGATGTCACGATCGACCGGGGCAAGGGCTCCGTAGCGCTTGTCCAGCAGCTTGCGACCGGCGTCTACGATATGGGTTATCCGGACATTAGCGTATTGACGGATTTCGATGCGAAAAATCCGGACAAGGCGTTTCCGGAAGTCATGATGGGGTATGAGCAGGCACCCGCCGCGATTGTCGTCCTGAAGGAAAGCGGGATTACGACACCCAAGCAACTCGAAGGCCACGTCCTCGGCGCCTCGGCGAACGACGCAACCTACAAACTGTTTCCGACCTTTGCTCAACATGCCGGGATCGATATGAGCAAAGTAAAGGTTCAGTACATCGATCCGAAGCTGCGTGAGACATTGCTGGCGAAGAAACAGGTCGACGCAATCATCGGGCAGGTGTTCAACACCAAGCTCGAGCTCAAGGCTAAGGGAATCGACCCAAGCAAAGTCACTGCTTTCCTCTATCGCGATTACGGGCTCGACCTTTACGGCAACGGGCTTGCCGCCTCCCCTGCCTTCCTGAAAGCACATCCGGACGCAGTGAAGGGTTTCATCCGCGCCACAATCAAAGGCGTGCGCGACATGGTGAAAAATCCAGAGGAAGCGGTAAAGATGACGCTCAAGTTCGAGCCGCTTCTGAATGCCAATATCGAGCGCGACCGGCTCAAGCTTGCCATGGAATGCTGCATCATCACGCCCAACGTGCTCAAGAGTGGGTTCGGCGGTGTCGACAAGGAACGCCTGCAGCGCGGCATCGACATCCTTGCTGCAAGCTACAAGCTCCCCCGCACGCCAAAGGCAGACAAGATATTCGACTCGAGCTACCTGCCGGCGGAAAAGGACCGAATGGTGAAGTAGCACGGCCTTACCTGACATCGGTCGCGCGACAAAATGAGTTACATCGAAATCAAAGACGTCGATTTGTGCTACGGGCGGCAAACCGGTGCCGGCAACGGCACCGGAACGCTTGCGCTGGCAAATGCAAGCCTCTCTATCGGTGAGAATGAGTTCATTGCCGTTGTTGGCCCGAGCGGCTGCGGCAAGTCGACACTGCTTAAGCTTATCTCGGGTTTGGTCAAACCGACTCGTGGTGTCGTTCGCGTCGGCGGCGTGGACGTGAAAAAACCGCTTAAAAACGTCGGCATGGCTTTCCAGAACTCGACATTGCTGCCTTGGCGAAATGTGCGCGACAACGTGCTGCTCCCGCTCGAGATCGTGGAGCCTTACCGCAGCGAATCGAACACAAAAATTGTCGTGAAGCGCCAGCGGGCGGACGAGTTGCTCGCAACGGTCGGACTTGCCGATTTTGGCGACAAGATGCCGTGGCAGCTTTCAGGCGGAATGCAGCAACGAGCCCAATTGTGCCGTGCGCTCATTCATGAGCCGTCCATCCTGCTGCTGGACGAGCCCTTCGGGGCGCTTGATGCGTTTACGCGCGAAGAACTTTGGGCCGTGCTGCAAAATCTTTGGATGACGCGTAAGTGCACTGTCGTGCTGGTGACGCACGAACTGCGCGAGGCCGTTTATCTCTGCGATACTGTGTACGTGGTGAGCCCCCGGCCTGGCCGCATTATTGCCTCGAGCAAGGTACCATTTGCGCGCCCTCGGACTCTCGATATGACGTATCAGGCCGAGTTTGTGGATCTGGTTCACGCGTGCCGTCATCACATCACTCCGGGGAATGCCGCGTGAAAAAAG
>DASUKT010000045.1:0-11174 GCA_036278575.1 Pseudolabrys sp.
CGAAGCACTCAAGTTCTTCGCGTGGGCCTATAAGAACGGCAGCAAGATGGCCGATGCGCTCGACTATGTCGCGATGCCGGCGAACGTGGTCAAGGACGTCGAAGCGACCTGGTTGGCCGAAGTGAAGGACGGCAGCGGCAACCCGCTGCTGGCGGCAGCCCGTTGAGCGCTCGTGCTATAGATGGGGGGCGGTGCAGCCGCTCGCGCTGCACCGCGCCCGCGCGCCGCTGCCGGAGTTGACATGCCCGCCCGCATCCTGATCGTCGAGGACGAGGAGCCTCTGACATTGCTGCTGCGGTACAACCTTGAGGCAGCCGGCTATGAAGTCGATTCTGCCGCGCGCGGCGACGAAGCCGAGCTTAAGCTGCGCGAGACGGCGCCTGACCTGGTTGTGCTCGACTGGATGCTCCCGGGTCTTTCGGGGATCGAGCTGTGCCGCCGCTTGCGATCGCATGCCGCGACCGCGCAATTACCGATCATTATGCTGACCGCGCGTGGAGAAGAGAGCGACCGCGTGCGCGGGCTTGCGACCGGCGCAGACGATTACATCGTGAAGCCGTTTTCGGTGCCCGAGCTTCTCGCCCGCGTCAGCGCCCTGCTGCGGCGGGCTAAGCCGGAGCGGGTGAACGCGATCCTGAGTTTTGGCGATATCGAGCTCGACCGCGAACGCCGCCGGGTCTTGCGCGGCGGCGGCGAAGTCGAGCTCGGGCCAACCGAGTTTCGGCTGCTCGAGTATTTGATGCAGCGGCCGGGACGCGTGTTCACGCGCGAGCAGTTGCTCGACGGCGTTTGGGGCAGCGACGTTTACATCGACGAGCGTACGGTCGATGTCCACGTCGGCCGTCTGCGCAAGGCGCTCAGCGCCGGCGGCGCAATCGATCCGATCCGTACCGTGCGCGGTTCGGGCTATTCATTCGACGAACGATACGGAAAGTGATTTGATCCGGCCGGATAGAGTGTCCTGTTGGCGGCCGGCGAAAGTGGACGAAAGCGCTGATCTACCGCATCTGCAAGCGATCATCGATGCCATGCCAAGCCCGGTCGTGGCGATCGATAGCGGCAGTATTGCAATCGCGGCTAATGCGCGGGCGCGCGTCGTTTTGCCGGGCTTGCGTATCGATCAGCCGGTCGCATTGGCTTTAAGTGCGGCCGAACTTATTGAGGCGATCGATCACGCGATCGCGACCAGCCAATCGCAGCGGGCGCATTTCTCTCAACGTGTTCCGGCCGACCGCTGGTATGAGGTTCACGTGGTGCCGGTGAGGCCGCCGGCTGCCGTGCCGGGCTCCGGCCGCATGCTTCTGCTGCTCACCTTCAACGATCTGACGCCGCTTTATCGTGTCGAGCAGATGCGGGCGGATTTCGTTGCCAACGCCAGTCACGAACTGAGGACGCCGCTTGCCGCCTTGTCCGGTTTCATCGACACGCTGCAGGGGCCCGCGCGCGACGACCCGCAGGCGCGGGAAAAATTTCTCGGCATCATGCAGGGGCAGGCGAGCCGCATGGCGCGGCTGATCGACGATCTCCTTTCGTTGTCGAGGATCGAGCTGCGCGCGCACGTCACGCCTGAGGAGCCGGCAGACCTTGTCGCCATCGTGCGTCAGGTCCTGGACGGGTTGCAGACTTTGGCGCGGGAGCGCGAGATGCAAATTGCCTTGGCGGCGCCCGAAGAATCGCTCACCGTGCGGGGAGATCGCGATGAGCTTACTCGTCTGTTCGAAAATCTGGTGGAAAACGCGCTGAAATATGGAGCCTCCGGCAAGCGCGTGGACGTTCAACTGGAAACGATACCCGCCGGCGATGGGCAAGCCAAAGTCGATGAAGTCAAGGTCGCGGTGCGCGATTACGGGGTCGGGATCGCGCCCGAGCATTTGCCGCGCCTGACCGAGCGTTTCTACCGGGTCGATGCCGGCCAGAGTCGCGCCGAGGGCGGTACTGGCCTTGGGCTCGCGCTGGTCAAGCACATTCTCAATCGGCATCGCGGCCGATTGGAGATTGCCAGCACTTTGGGCAAGGGATCGACCTTCATCGCCTATCTGCCGCTTGGCTGAAAGTTTCAGCCGCCGCGTGACCGACTGTCATGCAGATGTCATGTAACGGTGGCACGACATCGCCGCGATGTCGGTACGATCGGTTGCGCCCGAGAGCACACTTGCGGTTCCGCTCCGAACCGGTCCCTTCCTTTCACATTTGCGCGCACGGGAAACGGCATTCCGGCTGCTGACATTTTTGGCTGCTGCTGCCGTGCTTCTCCTTCTCGGCGGCGTCATCGCCGTTCTGATCGTTGGCTCGCTGCCCGCGCTGCACGCCTTCGGCTTTAGGTTTTTGATCGACCAGAGCTGGAATCCGGTGACCGAGCGCTTCGGCGCATTGGCGCCGATTTACGGCACGGCGGCTACTTCTCTGATCGCGATGCTGATCGCCGTACCGGTCGGTCTCGGCATCGCGCTGTTCCTGAGCGAATTATGCCCCGTTCGGCTGCGCAGCCCGATCGGCATCGCGATCGAATTGCTCGCCGGCATTCCCAGCATCATCTACGGCATCTGGGGCCTGTTCGTGTTCGCGCCGTTTTTGCAAGAAAGCATTCAGCCGGCGCTCATCGCGTTGTTTGCGCCCGCGCCGTGGCTCTCTTCGTTGTTTGCTGGTCCGCCCTACGGAATCGGAATCATGACCGCGGGCCTCATTCTCGCGATCATGGTGCTGCCTTTCATCGCCTCGATATCGCGCGATGTGTTCGTGGCAACGCCTGCCGTCCTGAAGGAGGCGGCGTACGGCATCGGCGCGACGCGATGGGAGGTCATCCGTCACGTGCTGTTGCCGCACGCGAGGACCGGCGTGATCGGCGCGATCCTGCTCGGTCTCGGCCGCGCGCTCGGCGAAACGATGGCCGTCACCTTCGTGATCGGCAACGCGCATCGAATATCGGCCTCCATCATGGCGCCGGGGACCACAATCTCCGCGACGATCGCCAACGAGTTCACGGAAGCCGTCGGAAATCTCTACACCTCCGCGCTGATTGCACTCGGCCTGATTTTGTTCGTCATCACGTTCATCGTTCTGGCGATTGCGCGCTATATGCTGCTCCGCCTCGCGCGGCGGGGAGGCGTGTGATGCATGCGCTCTATCGCCGCCGCCGCCGGCGCAACGCGCTCGCCGCTTTCCTGATGATTGCTGCGACCTCGCTCGGCCTTGCCTGGCTGATATTCATCCTCGGCGCGCTCATATGGAACGGCATCGGCGGCCTTTCGCTTGCGGTGCTGACGCAAAACACGCCGCCGCCGGGCTCCGCCGGCGGACTGCTTAATCCCATTGTCGGCAGCCTTTTGCTGACCGCCGGCGCCGTCGTGATCGGCACGCCGCTTGGCATTCTGGCCGGCACCTGGATGGCCGAATACGGGCGCTATACGCGGTTCACGCCGGTGCTGCGCTTCGTCAACGACATTCTGCTCAGCGCCCCGTCGAGCGTCATCGGATTGTTCGTCTACGAAATCCTTGTCGCGCCGGTCGGCCACTTTTCCGGCTTTGCCGGCGTCGCCGCGCTCGCGCTGATCGTCATTCCGGTGGTGGTGCGCATCACGGAAGACATGTTGTTGCTCGTGCCGGACGAACTGCGCGAATCGGCGGCCTCGGTCGGGATGCCGCGTTCCGTGCTGATCACGCGCCTCATCTACCGGGCCGCCCGCACGGGGATTTTGACCGGCGTGCTGCTCGCCATTGCAAGGATCAGCGGCGAAACGGCGCCGCTTCTCTTCACCGCGCTCAACAACCAGTTTTTCAGCCTCAACATGGGTCAGCCGATCGCCAGCCTGCCCGTCGTGATCTTCCAGTTCGCCCTCAGCCCTTACAAGGAATGGCAACAACTCGCCTGGGCCGGCGCCCTGCTCATCACACTTGCCGTTCTCGCATTGAGTATCGCCGCGCGGGCACTCGCCGCAGTCAGGAAAACCGCATGAACGAAATTGCTATCGCTCTTCCCGAACGTCCCGCCAGCATGGCGCCGATCACAGGCGCCGGAAGAAAGCTCGAAGGCGCGCAGGCCGGGGTGCGCCATGCGCCGCCGGAGAAAATCTCGGTCCGCAACCTGCGCTTCTTCTATGGGCAGAACCTCGCTCTGCACGATGTGTCGGTGCCGCTTTACGAGCGGCAGGTTACCGCCTTCATCGGCCCGTCCGGCTGCGGGAAGTCGACGCTGCTGCGCGTGCTCAACCGCATTTACGACCTTTATCCGAACCAGCGCGCCGAGGGTGAGGTGCTGCTGGACGGCAAGAATATTCTCGGCCCCGGACAGGATGTCATTCTCCTGCGCGCCCGTGTGGGGATGGTGTTTCAAAAACCGACGCCATTCCCTCTCTCGATTTATGAGAATGTCGCCTTCGGCGTCCGGCTGCATCGGTCGCTGTCGCGTTCCGAAGTCGACAATTGCGTCGAGTCCGCGCTCCGGCGCGCCGCGCTCTGGAACGAGGTCAAGGACAAGCTCAATGCCAGCGGACAGAGTCTCTCCGGCGGCCAGCAGCAGCGGTTGTGCATTGCGCGCACCATAGCGGTGCAGCCGGAGGTCATTTTACTCGACGAGCCTTGCTCGGCGCTCGATCCGATTTCGACGGCAAAAATCGAAGAACTGATCAGCGAGCTCAAGGCCGAGTACACGATCGTGCTTGTCACGCACAACATGCAACAGGCGGCGCGCGCCTCCGACTACACCGCTTTCATGTATCTCGGCGCGTTGATCGAATTCGACCGGACAGGAAGGATTTTCACCTCGCCGACTGACCGCCGCACGCAAGATTACATCACCGGCCGTTTCGGCTGAAAGGATCGAAGCCATGACTGAACACACCGTCAAGGCGTTCGACCGGGAACTGCAGGACCTCGTCCGCAAGATCTCCGAAATGGGCCGGCTGGCGGAAAAGCAGATCGCGGGCGCCATCGCCGCCTTGTCCGCCCACGACGTCGAGCTTGCCCGCCGCGTCATAGCCGCCGACGCGCGTGTCGATGTCATGCAGCGGGAGATCGAGGAGCTTGCGATTCTCACGCTGGCCCGCCGCCAGCCGATGGCGGTCGATTTGCGCGAGATCGTGGGCACGTTGCGGCTCGCCAATGCGCTCGAACGCATCGGCGACTATGCAAAGAATATTGCCAAACGCTTGCTCGCCAGCGAGCCGGACACCGCTCCGTCGGCGGCGGTGCAGAGCCTGAAAAACATGGCCGACCTGGTCCTGACCGCGCTCCGCGGTGTGCTGGATGCATTCGTGCGGCGCGATCTCTCGCTGGCGCTCAGGGTCTGGCGCAACGACAAAGCGATCGATGCCGCTTACAGCTCCCTTTTTCGCGCGCTGCTCACGTACATGATGGAGGATCCGCGCAACATCCTGCCGTGCACGCATCTTTTGTTCTGTGCCAAGCATGTCGAGCGCATCGGAGATCATGCAACCAACATCGCCGAAACCGTCTATTATGTTGTGCAGGGCGCGCCGCTGACGGAAGAGCGTCCGCGTGGCGAGGCGTTCGGGGCGGTCTGACGTCGCGAAGGTTGGAGCCGCGCAGGAGAGGTGCCGAGGCCCGGCTATCCCTTGTTGCCGAGCTTGTCGAGCCGTTTCTGCATTTCGTCGAGCTGGCGGCGAAGCTCGTCCATTTCGGCGCCGCCACTCTGCTGTTTATCGGGAGCCTTGCCGGAGCTTTGCGCAAAAGGCGTGAACATGGCGAACGCCTTTTCGAACATCTCCATGTTTCGCCGCACCTGATCCTCGAGCGGACCGAAGCCGCTGACGCCGAAGGCTTGCGCCATCTGCTCGCGGATCTTGCCCTGCTCGCGGGTGAGCGACTCGATAGAGGCCTCAAGGAAACGCGGCACCATCATCTGCATGCTGTCGCCGTAAAAGCGGATGAGCTGCCGCAGGAACGCGATGGGCAGAAGGCTTTGCCCTTCTTTGTTCTCCTGCTCGAAGATGATCTGCGCGAGTACGGAGCGGGTAATGTCCTCGCCGGTTTTGGCGTCGTAGACCACGAAATCTTCGCCGTTTTTCACCATCGCGGCGAGGTCTTCGAGTGTCACGTAGGTGCTGGTGCCGGTATTGTAGAGGCGCCTGTTGGCGTACTTCTTGATCGTGACCGGTTCTTCTGCGTCTGCCATCTGGATCGCTGTTCCCCCCTTGCCCTTGCCGTCAGCATAACCACTTTCCAATAGGACGGGCCACCGTTTTTGTGGCGGCGCGGCACGCATCGGGCGGTCCCGCCCGAGCAGCCGGAAACCTCACGAAAGTGCCGATTCCCGCCGATAACTTGCGTTTTGCCGTCATTGACACGGGTTCGCGCGCTATCGAGGATGCGGCAGCGCCAAAAAAATAGGTCACGGCCGTCGCCGTAATCGCAACAGGAGCTTCCGATGAAAGATGATGTCGTCATTGTCAGCGCGGCCCGCACGCCGGTCGGTTCATTCAACGGGGCGTTTGCGAACGTGCCTGCGCACGATCTCGGCAAGACGGCAATTCAGGCGGCACTCGATCGCGCCGGCGTCGAGGGAGCGCAGGTATCGGAAGTCATCCTGGGCCAAATCCTGACGGCGGGTCAGGGACAGAATCCGGCGCGTCAGGCTTCGATCGCGGCCGGCATTCCGGTGGAGACGCCGGCATGGGGCGTCAACCAGTTGTGCGGCTCCGGCCTGCGCGCGGTGGCGCTCGGCTATCAGGCTATTTCCAACGGCGACAGTGAGATCGTCGTCACCGGCGGTCAGGAGTCGATGAGCATGGCGCCGCACTGTCAGCATCTTCGCACGGGCGTGAAGATGGGCAACTTCGAGATGATCGATACAATGATCAAGGACGGTCTCTGGGATGCCTTCAACGGCTATCACATGGGAAATACGGCCGAGAACGTTGCCAAGCAGTGGCAGATCACGCGGCAGATGCAGGACGAATTTGCGGTGAAGTCGCAAAACAAGGCCGAGGCCGCAATGAAGGCGGGCAAATTCAAGGACGAAATCGTCGCCGTGACGGTGAAGACCCGCAAGGGAGATATCGTCGTCGATACCGACGAATATCCGAAATCCGGCGTTACGCTGGAATCCATTTCCAAGCTGCGTCCCGCGTTCGACAAGGAAGGCACGGTGACGGCCGCGAGCGCGTCCGGCATCAACGACGGCGCCGCGGTGGTTGTGCTGATGAAAGCATCGGAAGCGGCGAAGCTCGGCAAAACGCCGCTCGCGCGCATCGTTTCATGGGCGCAAGCCGGCGTCGATCCGGCGATCATGGGTACGGGACCTATTCCGGCTTCGCGCTCGGCGCTCAAGAAAGCCGGCTGGAAGCATGACGATCTCGACCTGATCGAGGCTAACGAGGCGTTTGCTGCACAGGCTTGCGCGGTCAACAAGGACCTTGGCTGGGACACCTCCAAGGTCAACGTGAACGGCGGCGCCATTGCGCTCGGCCATCCGATCGGCGCCTCGGGCGCGCGCGTGCTGGTGACGCTGCTGCACGAGATGCAGAAGCGTAATTCGAAGAAAGGCCTCGCCACGCTTTGCATTGGCGGCGGCATGGGAATTGCAATGTGCGTGGAGCGAGGCTGAGGCCGAGCGACGCGCAAATAACAGCGTCGAGCGCGGCTGATGCGGCGCGAGCTGCACGATACGAATGTGTGGTGCGTAGCTGGGCCACGCGCGGGACGGGTCGGTCTGATCGCCGGGGAACGTGCGAAGCACGGCTGAGTTTAGATTTGTGACAAACGCGTACGATAAGATGCGCGGATAAGTTAGCGCAGAGAGGAAAGTCTGAGGGGACGACACGATGGCTCGCGTTGCATTGGTAACGGGCGGCACGCGTGGTATCGGTGCCGCAATCGCGAAAGCATTGAAAACGGCTGGCTACAAGGTCGGCGCCAATTATGGCGGTAACGATGAGGCCGCGCAGAAGTTCAGGAACGAGACCGGCATTCCGGTCTTCAAGTGGGATGTCTCGTCCTTCGATTCCTGCGTCGAAGGCATCAAGAGATTCGAAGCCGAGCTTGGTCCTGTTGATGTGCTGGTGAATAACGCCGGCATCACGCGCGATGCCATGCTTCATCGCATGAAGCCGGAGCAGTGGAAACAGGTGATCGACACCAATCTCGGCTCGCTGTTCAACATGTGCCGGCCGGTGATTGAGGGCATGCGGGCGCGCAAGTTCGGCCGTGTCATCAATATCTCATCGGTCAACGGCCAGAAAGGACAGATGGGGCAATCGAACTACTCGGCCGCAAAAGCCGGGGAGATCGGTTTCACGAGGGCGCTGGCGCAGGAGTCGGCGCGCGCCGGTATTACCGTCAATGTGATCGCACCGGGCTACATCAACACCGAAATGGTGCAGGCGGTGCCGAGAGACGTTTTGGAAAAAAACATCCTGCCGCAGATTCCCATCGGGAGGCTTGGTGAGCCCGAGGAAATCGCGCGCTGCGTGGTGTTTCTTGCCTCTGACGAAGCGGGACTCATCACCGGCTCGACCATCAGCGCCAACGGCGGGCAATATTTCGCCTGATCATCTGCTTCGGGGCAGCGACCATCTTTCGCGCAAACTTGTAGCCCGGATGGAGCGGAGCGAAATCCGGGGCTGGCCTTGCCGCATCCATCCCGCATTCCGCTCCGCTCCATGCGGGCTACGGACTGCACCTGCTTAAGCAGGACGGCCGGGACAAGCGCGGCCATAGCGTTCGTGATTCGGAACTGCTCTAACCGGGAGCCCATCCTTCCGGCGCGAGTTCAAAGCCTGAAAATTCAAACCCGGGCGCGACCGTGCAGCCGCAGAGCGTCCAATCGCCCAATGACTCAGCGGCCTGCCAAGCGTGGGCCGGCACATACGCTTGCGGTATTTCGCCGGCGGCGATGTCTGCGCCGAGATGAACCGAACGCGTTGCGCTTCCGTCGTGAACGGATAAGGCGAGCGGCGCACCGGCGTAGTAGTGCCAGATTTCGGCCGCGTCGATGCGGTGCCAATGCGAGCGCTCGCCACGCGCGAGCAGAAAGAAAATTGCAGTCGACGCCGCGCGGCCATCGATCAACGTCGAATCGCGAAATGTCTCGCGGAAATGGCCGCCCTCTGGGTGCGGCTTGAGATCGAGCAGGCGGATGATATCTGCGGCGGTGGGTTGCGGCATTGCTTCGCTCCGACCTCATCCCGAGGAGCGGGCGAAGCCCGCGTCTCGAAGGAGAGGGCGGCCCCATGCACCGATATCGGGTTTACCCGATATCGGATATGAGGTGCGCAAGTCGGCTACCGCCGACTTGCGATGACGTGCTCCTTCGGAGCACTCCTCAGCATGAGGCCGGGAGGGGCTTCGCATGCATCAAAACCTGTTCTTCCTCGCCCTTATCTCTCGAATACCAAGTTGCCGTTGTCCATGCCGGTAACGCGCCACCCTGCCTCGCGATAGAACCTTTCGGCCCGCGTTCCTGGCCACGTTGTCAGCCACATGCGCGTACAGCCGGCGTCAACAAGGACTTTGCAGGCGCGTTCGAACAGAGCCTTCCCGATGCCGCGCCGCTCGTAACGTTCCTCAACAAACAACGCAAAAATGTTGCCGTTCCGGGGATCGCTGGCTGAGAAGCCGACGATGCTCCCATCTTCTTCCCAAAGAAAAATGCCGGGGTTATCGACGAACCAAAAAAACATCTTCCATTGTCACGCGTGAGGGGTCACGCAGTCTGTTTTCGCGTACTCCGGCGCGAATCTCCATGATGCGCGGGACGTCGTCCCTCGTGGCTTTGCGGATCACAGGTCGAACTTTTCCTTGATGATCGCCGCGACTTCGACCGCAGCTAGACTCGTGTTGTCGATTTTTAAGTAATTGCTCTTGTAGAAGAACGGCCTCTGCTCGTTTGTGTTCAGTTCAAATTGTTTGTCGTGGCGCAGCAGCATTGCCTCGGAGGCTGCCAAGTCGCGTTTCGACGGCTTTTGCTCCAGCCTCGTCGCCTCCTTGTTGCGCTTCAGCCTGACCTCAAGAGCGGCTTGCAACTCCACGTAATAGACCATTCCTCCGCGAGCCGAAAATCTGTTCGCGAGGCCATCGATATAGAATTTGTCGCCCGGCTCGTTGAGCGCCCACATATAGGTGAAAATCAAGCCAGGAAGTTCGCTCGCGGCCACAGTGTCAAATATCTCGTTCCTGAACAGCGAATCGAGGCGCGAGAATTCGCTTCTGCCGTACTCAAAAAAATTGAGCACCAAGTCGATCGTCATATGGTTGTGAAAGAGCTTGAGGCCCGTTGCCCTGGCGAGCTCCTGACCAACCGTCATCTTTCCAACAGCCGGTGGGCCGAATAAAATAACGAGCTTCATTTGCGCACGATCGTTGTGACCCGGCGCGCGATGCAAGCTCTTATCGTCGCCGATGATGTCGTAACTGCAAGCAGACGCGCTTCCCAATTGCCGTCGAATAGTTTAGCAGACATTTTCCATTCGCAATGATCGCTTTTTTGGCGAAATAGCAAACTCCGGCGGCGTCGGTCGCGAGCCAAATGATCGAAATTCGCGAAGCGACATATGATGATGTTACAGCGATTGCACGGGTGCATGTGCAAGCCGATTGGGAGACCTACTCCGCACTTTTCGGCTCGGAGGCCTATAAGATCGACTCGGGCGAAAGTGAAGAACGTTGGCGACGTGCACTGCAACGGGGCGACACGCTCTTGGTGGCCAATGACGGATCAGAGATTGTAGGGTTTGGACACGCTAGTAAGAACGAGATCGGCGCACTTTATCTCCTGCGGTCTTATCGGCGTAGGGGGATAGGCAAGGCCTTGCTGCTACGCGTTCTAGCAACGCTGAATGAGCGCGGCGTCGCCGAGGCGCGCTTTGACGTCGTCCCTGCTAATTTGAATGCGATAAGATTCTATAAGTCGCTCGGTGCGTATCCTGTTGGACGATGTACCAACTCGAGTCCGCGCGGCGCTACTGAAGAGCTCGTCTTCGCAATTTCGACCTTTCCTGCCCGGTAGTCAGTGCGTGAATATGATCACCGGCCATCGGCGCTAGCATGCACGTGAGGATCGGGCCGCTGCCGTCCGTCGATCAGTTTTGAATCGCGAAACGTCTCGCGGAAATGCCAGCCTTCCGGATGCGGCTTGAGATCGAGCAGGCGGATAATGTCGGTAGTAGTGAGGAGAGGCATGGCACTGAGTCGATCCGTCACCCTGAGGTGCTCGGCCTGCG
>DASUKT010000046.1:0-2044 GCA_036278575.1 Pseudolabrys sp.
CCCGGCAACCTGATGCTGATCGGCAAGGCAAGAGGCCTGCCGGTGATCGGCGCGCCGGGTTGCGCGCGCTCGCCGAAGGAGAACGGTTTCGACTGGGTGCTGATGCGCATGCTTGCCGGTCTTTCCGTCGGACGCACGGACATCACCGGCATGGGCGTGGGCGGACTGCTCATGGAAATCGTCACGCGGCCGCAGCCGCGCGAGGAAAAGGCGCCGGAGAAGGGCCGCCGCATCGCCGCGGTGGTGCTTGCCGCCGGCCGTTCGACGCGGATGGGCGCTATCAACAAGATGATCGCCGAAATCGGCGGCAAGCCGCTGGTTCGCATCGCCGCCGAACAGGCGCTTGGTTCGCACGCGTCCCCGGTGATCGTCGTGACCGGGCATCAAAAAGAGAAAGTCGAATCCGCATTGAACGGCCTGAACGTGCGCTTCGTGCACAATGCGGATTATGCCGAGGGGCTCGGCACATCGTTGAAAACGGGCATTGCAGCCGTGCCGGATTCCGCCGACGGCGCGATCGTTTGTCTCGGCGACATGCCGCAGGTCAATGCCAAGCTGATCGATCGGCTGCTCGCGGCCTTCGATCCCGACCGCGGTGCGCTGGTGGTGGTGCCGACGATCGAGGGGCGGCGCGGCAATCCCGTCGTTTGGGCGCGGCGCTTCTTCCCCGATTTGATGGCGATCAAGGGCGATATCGGCGCCCGTCATCTGATCGGCAGCTATGGCGAAGCGGTGGCAGAAGTCGCCGTCAAAGGCGAAGCTGCCCTCACGGACGTTGACACCCCTGAGTCGTTTTCCGCGGTCAAGGCCGAAATCGAGCGCGCCTGAGACTCGAATCATTGATCGAGTGCCCCGACTCACCCCATCGCTTGCAGCAAGGTGAGAGGAGGGTGCCGGGGAATGACCGCGTGCTGGACGTCGGCCATGCGTGCGCTCGTCGCAGCGACATTGTTGCTTGCGACCGCAACGTTGATGCTTGTGGCGGTGAATACGGCGCGCGCCGCCGGCGCTTTGGCGGTCGGCAAATGCGGCGCATACGGGCAGGCCTACGATTTCTCCAATCCAAAAGCTGCGAGCAGAAGTGCGCTTGGCAAATGCGAAGGCAAGTCATGCCGTATCGTCATAACAACACGCCACGCCTGTGCAGCTTTGGCGGTGGACGGCACGCATCCTTGTGGCGGACACGGTTGGGGCAAGGGATCCCGTCTCGGCGTGGCGGAAAATGCGGCGCTACGCTCTTGCTACAAGGATGGCGGGCACAATTGCATGATCCGGACATTCTTCTGCGACGCTAAAGGCTAGGACTCGCGGTTACTTCTTGCCCTACCGGCGGATCAATACATTGAAGCGCCCATAGCCGCCGTGACGATGGTCGGAATCCTGCGCCCAGCCGGCGGCGAGCGACCATTCGGTTTCGCCAATCCGCAGGGCGGTCAGATGGACGCCGGCACGAATTTGATCGTAGCCGTTGCACCCGAAGATTTGCGTTTCAGGGCCGATGTAAAAAAGATCGAACGCGCGCCAGCCGAATGCGGTGCGCGCCGAATAGCTTGCTGCGATCGAAGACAACGAGCCGTGAAGTGCGACCATTGTGTTCGGCGCGGGCTCGTACCAGAGGTCGATGGCCGTGGCGATGCCGATGTCGTTACCGCGCAGGCCGCTTGAGGGATCGTCAGGAAGCAGCCGATGATTTTCGATATCGACGCCGGCAAAGAGCTTCACTTCGACATTGCGGCTCTTGAACCGCCATCCTGGCAGAAACCGACCGGCAGTTTCGATGCCTGTGACCTGCGCGCCGCCGAAGGCGCCCGAATTGTAACGATAGGCGCCGGCTGCGAGCAGTCCCTTGAATGTGAACCCTTCTTGATCGAGGCCATCCGGCGACCACAGGAGTCCGCCATAAGCGAAAGCACCATCGCGCCAGAGGTCTGTGCCGGAGAAAAAAATGAACCTGGCGCCGTCGCTGCCCTCGAAAGGGGCGGCCGACACGCAACTCAGACAGACAAAGAAGGCCGCGGCGGCGGATACCGCCGCGATCACGCGC
>DASUKT010000047.1:0-2040 GCA_036278575.1 Pseudolabrys sp.
TTTTCCGGGCCGTTATGAGGAGTTGGCAGCCGCGCTGAAGTAAAAGTCGGCTCGTTTCACCGGGTGGCGGCGCGTCGTGGCGCCGCCCCTTGCAGTGGAAAGAGAGCGCGTGCGCTATTTGACGACTGCGAGCACCCTGCCTGCCACGGCATCGAGCCTTTTGATGAGCTCGGGGTCGCGTGCTTCCGGCGCGGTGATCAGCGCCGTATCGAGGGCGCGGTCGGAGCCGATCGGGCACGGCTCGTGCTCGCGCGGAAAATCCTTGGCAAGCCGCGCCACCAGCCGCTTGGCCGTCTCGACGTTGGAGCCGAGAATCTTGATGACGTCCTGCACCGTTACGGCATCGTGGCCCGGATGCCAGCAGTCGAAATCCGTCACCATGGCGACCGTCGCGTAGCAAATCTCCGCTTCGCGCGCGAGCTTCGCTTCCGGCATGTTGGTCATGCCGATCACCGAATAGCCGAGCGACTTATAAGTCATGCTCTCGGCGTAGGTGGAAAATTGCGGCCCCTCGATGCAGACGTAAGTGCCGCCGCGAGCGACCGGTATCTTCTCCTTGCCGGAGGCTTCGTCGATGTGCAGCCGCAAACGCGGCGACACCGGATGCGCCATCGAGACGTGCGCCACCAAGCCTTTGCCGAAGAACGAGCTCTCGCGCTTGTGGGTGCGATCGACGAACTGGTCGATCAGCACGAACGTGCCGGGCGGCAATTCTTCCTTGAACGAGCCGCACGCCGAGAGCGAGACGAGATCGGTGACGCCGGCGCGTTTCAGCACGTCGATATTGGCGCGGTAGTTGATGTCCGACGGCGACAGGCGATGGCCCTTGTCGTGGCGCGACAGGAAGACGACCGGCAAGCCTTCGATCTCTCCGACGCGCAGCGGGCCCGACGGCTCGCCCCAGGGACTGGCGACGCGCACTTCACGCACGTTCTCTAATCCCGGCAGATCGTAGATGCCGCTGCCGCCGATAATGCCGAGCACTGCTTTTGTCATGAAGCCCCAACCTCCGACGCGTCATCATCCGCGAAAGCGGATGATCCAGTAAACACCGGCTTTTCGATTTGATGGAGTCGCTGTGAATACTGGATGCCCCGCTTCCGCGGGGCATGACAGCAGCATCAAATGCTCGTCTTCGCCGGCTCCTGGCCGTGTGCCAGCTCGCGCGGCTTTTCGACCTCGTGCCACACCTTCTTCTTGGTGAAGTACAGCAGGCCGGCGAACACGATGAGGAAGATCATCACCTGGAAGCCGACGCGCTTGCGCTGGAGCATGTGGGGCTCCGACGCCCACTCCAGGAACGCGGGCACGTCCTTTGCGTACTGCACGAGCGTCGCCGGCGAGCCGTCGTCAAACTGCACCTGCCCATCCTGCAACGGCTGCGGCATCGCAATGACATGGCCGGGGAAATACTCGTTGTAATGCCCATTCGGCGGCATCTTGAAGCCTTTCGGCGGATCCCTGTAGCCCTTCAGGATCGCCGAAATGTAATCGGGGCCTTCCTCCTGATACTGCGTGAAGAAGTCGAAGATGAACCAGGGAAAGCCGCGCGGATAGGAACGCGCCTTGGCGAGCGTCGACATGTCCGGCGGCGCCTTGCCGCCCATCGCCGCCGCCGCAGCCTGTTCATTTGGAAACGGCGCCGGAAAGTGATCGGCGAGCCGGCCGGGCCGCTCGATCGGCTGGCCCTGATCGTTGACATCCTTGATTTTATACTCGGCCGCAATCGCCGCTGCCTGCGCCTCGCTGAAGCCGGGCCCGCCCGGATCGGCGAGGTTGCGGAACGACAACAGATTCATTGAGTGGCAGGTCGAGCAGACCTCCTTGTAGATCTTGAAGCCGCGCTGGAGCTGCGCCTGGTCGAATTGCCCGAACGGCCCCGCGAACGACCACGATTGACGCGGCGGCGGTACCTGCTCGCCCAATTGCGCAAAGGCAGGAAATGCAACGCCGGCGACGGCGCCGCAAAGCGTGAGAGCAAAAATCGCACGTTTCATCGTCATGCCCCCCGCGGTCCGAACTCGCCCAAGACCGATTCGG
>DASUKT010000048.1:0-9279 GCA_036278575.1 Pseudolabrys sp.
GCAAGCGGATCGGGGATTGGATCGTCGTTGCCGCTGCGCTCTTCAGCCTCTATCTTGCCGCGATCCTGCCCATACATGCGCGCCTTGCGGAGACCGCGATGATAAAGCACGGCAAATTCGCTTTTTTGGCGCTGTGGGGTATGGCGATACTCTTTATCGTGCCGACGCTTCACCCGACGTCCGCCGCGCCGGCTGTCACCAAGATTCTGCTGACCCCGCACCGGGCCATTTACGACCTGAGGCTCTCACACTCGCGCGGCACCCGGGGTATCGAATCGGTTCGTGGCCGCATCCTCTATGATTTTTCGGGAAATGCCTGTGAAGGCTACAAATTGCAATTTCGCCAGGTATCGGAGCTCGATTCCGGCGAAGGCAAAAGCACGATGAGCGATTTGCGGTCGAACACGTGGGAAAACGGCAGTGCGACGAAGTTCCGCTTCAACTCGCAGAATTCGCTGGACGATCAACCGGTCGATTCCGTCGACGGTCACGCCGAGCGCAAAGCGAAGACTGTGTCCGTCAGCCTGAGCAAACCGAAGAACAAGACGTTTGCCATCCCGCCCACGGCGGTCTTCCCGACCGAACACATGCGCCGAATTATTGAGGCAGCGCGCGCTGGCAAATCGCTGCTCGAATTCCCTGTTTTTGACGGCTCCGAAAGCGGCGACAAAGTTTACAACACGCTGACGGTGATCGGCCGGGCAATACGGCCGGGGCAAAAGCCGCCAAATGATGCCACCGCCACGCAGCCGATACTGGCGACGCTGACGCGCTGGCCGGTGACGATCAGCTATTTCGAGCAGGAAAGCGCCAAGCAGCAGCAAACCGGTGAGCAGACGCCGACTTATGCGGTTTCCTTCGAGCTTTATGAGAACGGTATTTCCCGCGCGTTGAGGCTTGATTATGCGGATTTCAGCATTAGCGGGGAAATGACATCGCTCGATATCAAGAACAGCAAGCCGTGCCCGTGAACGCTAGTCGTTCTGGTCCAGCGCCAGGCCTTTGACGACGGCGTCACGGCCGAATTTCTGCCGCAGCCGATCGATGGCGTGCTCGGCCTCGGCCGCCCGGCGGTCGATGAGATCAGCGAGATCGTTGCCGACCACCTCTTCAAGGTTGCTCACACCGATGCCGATGAGGCGGAATTTGGTCGTGCCGACCTCGTTCTTGAGCAGATCGCGGCCGGCGGCAAAGATGCGTGAGGCAAGCTGGGTGACGTGACCAAGCGCACGTGCGCGCGTGCGGATTTTGAAATCGGCGCTCTTGAGCTTGAGCGTCACGGTCGATCCGGCGATTCCGCCCGCCTTTAATCGTGTTGAAACGCGTTCAGTCAGTTCCCAGAGACATTGCTCCAGCGGCCGGAATTCTCCGATATCGCGCTCGAACGTCGTCTCGGCGGAAACACTTTTGGTCTCACGCTCGGGATCGACCTTGCGCGTGTCTTGGCCACGCGCGAGCTGCCAGAGCCGTTGGCCCTCTTCGCCGTAGCGGCGTATCAGATCCACAATCTCGGCGCGTTGCAGGTCGGCAATCAGGCGAAATCCGTCGGCCGCGAGCTTCGCCGCGCTCACGGCGCCGACGCCATAGATAAATCCGACCGGCCTTGGTGCAAGAAATGCGGCCGCTTCCGCTTGCGAGAGCACGGCGAAGCCGCGCGGCTTGTCGAGATCCGACGCGATCTTGGCCAGAAATTTGTTGGCCGAGAGGCCGATCGATACGGTGATGCCGAAGTTTCGCTCGACCTGACCGGCAAAGCGGGCCAATGCTTTCGCCGCACTCATGCCATGCAGCCGTTCGGTACCACTCAAATCAAGAAACGCTTCGTCGATCGACAACGGTTCGACCAAAGGCGTGAGTTCGGCCATCGCGCGGCGGACCTCGCGTCCGACTTTCACATATTTCTGCATGTTCGGCCGGATGACGACAGCCGGAGGACATCGCCGCAAGGCTTCGTACATCGGCATCGCCGATCTGATGCCGTAGGTGCGCGCCACGTAACAGCAGGCGGCGACCACGCCGCGTTTTCCGCCGCCGACGATGACCGGCTTGTCGAGAAGGGAAGGGTCATCGCGCTTTTCGATTGTGGCGTAAAAAGCGTCGCAATCCACGTGTGCGATCGTCAGCCGGGCAAGCTCGGGATGACGAATGAGCCGCGGAGAGCCGCAGGTGCGGCAGCGCGTCTCTTTTCCCGCCGCATCGGCCAGACAATCGCGGCAAAAGGCCGTGCTCACGGCACCTCCCGTTCCCACCGGTCGCCCGCAAGCGCGGCGCAGGCCTCACCGACGGCAGCGGGATCAATCCGGGCCTCGGCCGCGAAAGCGGTGAGCAACTGCTCGTCCGAGGCCAGGTAATCGAGTACGCCGGCCAGGAAGTGTGGCTCACGGGCCGCGTCGCGAATCTGCTGAGGGCCGATTCCGGTTGTGGCAAGAAAGCGGCCAAGTCGCGTGGCGTCTTCGGCAATGAACGTAAGCGCCTGAATGGCCAGTTCTTCCGCCGTTTCGCGGCTCGCCAAAGGCCGGGTTTTCATCGATCGAGTTTGCCTTTCCGTAAGAAATCAGCACTACCGTCACGATCATGCCCCACTGCGCGCGTTCAGGCGACGCTATTTCGCGCGCACAGTGGGCTGGGGGACAGCGAAGCAGGGGCGGGGAATGGCCAAGACCGTCCTGATTGTGGAGGACAACGAGCTGAATATGAAGCTCTTCCACGATTTGTTGGAAGCGCACGGCTATCAGACGGTCGGAACGCGAAACGGCATTGAGGCCCTCGATCTCGCCCGCAAGCATCGACCCGATCTCATCCTGATGGACATCCAGTTACCCGAAGTGTCCGGCCTGGAAGTGACCAAGTGGCTGAAGGACGACGCCGAATTGAAGTCGATACCGGTCATTGCAGTGACGGCGTTCGCCATGAAGGGCGACGAGGAACGCATCCGCGAGGGTGGGTGCGAGGCTTATCTGTCGAAGCCGATTTCGGTGTCTAAATTTATTGAAACCATCCGGCATTTCCTCGGCAATGCGTGAAGGCTTGAATTATGAGCGCTCGAGTTCTCGTCGTCGATGATGTCCCCGCCAACGTCAAGCTGCTCGACGCGCGGTTGTCGGCGGAATATTTCGACGTCACGACTGCTCAGAACGGCAATGAAGCGCTGTCATTGTGCGAGCGGGCGGAATGCGACATCGTCCTGCTCGATGTGATGATGCCGGACCTCGACGGCTTCGAGGTTTGCAGGAAGATAAAGTCGAATCCGGCGACGCACCACATCCCCGTCATCATGGTGACGGCGCTTGATCAGCCGTCGGATCGCGTGCGCGGCCTTGAAGCCGGCGCGGACGATTTTCTGACCAAGCCGGTCAACGACGTGGCGCTGATCTCACGGGTGCGTTCGCTCTCGCGTCTCAAATTGATGACCGACGAGTTGCGCATGCGCGCGGTGACCTCGAAGGAAATCGGCATCCAGAACCCCGAGCGCGAAGCGATCGCCGACACCGGCCATAACGGACGGATTTTGATCGTCGATGACCGCGAAAGCTCTTATGAACGTGTCGTCTCGGCGCTGTCCGCCGAGCATACCGTGGACTTGCAGACCGACCCGAACGAGGCGCTCTTCCATGCAGCCGAAGGCAATTACGATCTCGCCATCGTTTCCCTCGGCCTGAAGAATTTCGACGGCTTGCGGCTGTGCAGCCAGATTCGCTCCCTCGAGCGCACGCGCAACGTGCCGATCCTTGCCGTTGCCGAGGCAGATAACAATGTGAAGCTGGTGCGCGGCCTCGAAATCGGCATCAACGATTATCTGATGCGTCCGATCGACAAAAACGAATTGCTCGCGCGCGCGCGCACTCAGGTGAAGAAGAAGCGCTACACGGAACGCCTGCGCGACAATATGCAGATGTCCATCGAGATGGCGATTACCGATCCTCTGACCGGCTTGTTCAATCGCCGTTATATGGAAACGCACCTCACGACGCTCGTCGAGCAGTCGGCGTCGCGCGGCAAGCCGATATCCGCGTTCATTCTCGATATCGATTATTTCAAGTCGATCAACGACAACTACGGCCACGACGCGGGCGACGACGTGCTGCGCGAATTCGCGCTGCGCATCCGCAGATCCATCCGTAACATCGATCTCGCTTGCCGATACGGCGGCGAGGAATTCGTCGTCGTCATGCCCGAAACCGACCTTGCCGTGGCAAGCATGGTGGCCGAGCGTCTTCGCCGCCGCATCGCCAGCGAGCCGTTTGCGGTCGAGCAGGGCGCGACCAACCTCAATGTCACGATTTCGGTGGGCATCGCCGGCATGAATGCTCCGAATGAAACGGCGGCGGCCATCCTCAAGCGGGCGGACCAGGCGCTTTATCGCGCCAAACGCGACGGCCGTAACCGCGTGGTCGACGCGGCCTGAGCATAGAATCGCGCGTCCCGCCCGACGCTCGAAATTGGCTGTTTCAATTGAAAAAATGACAGCCTAATCAATTAGTTAAAAAGTTGATTTGTTGCGGAGGTGCAATGGACTAACCTCCACGACAGGCAGTTCAGCATGCCCTGCGGAGTGCTCAGGTCCGCCGCATCTCCTGGGTCCGTAGGGTTCGGCCGGCCTGGAAACGGCGCGAGTGGCCTCCTCATGACGCCGTTTTCGGCCGGCCAACTTTATTCCTGGCCCGCTTAGGGCCGGACAACCGTCCAGCCTTTTTCAGCAAGTTCCATCAGCGTTACGACGCCGGCTGGAACAAGCGTCGCGTTGGCGACTAGTTTCGGCTCCTTGCCTTCCTTCCGCGCCATTGAATCGAGCGTGTTCTGGCAAGCGAGAAAGCTGACGTTCGGCATCCCTTGCTTGAAAGAGGTGAGACGGGTGAGCACCGGCGACTTGTCCGTCCGCAGCATGTTCAGGCCGGCATTGAAGGCGACAATCTGGATTTCGACCTCTTCACCCCGCTCGGAATAGTATTTGGATACGTTGGCGGCGACGTTGAGCACCGCGTTCATCTTCCCCGGATCGTTGTCGCTGATCTGCAGCGCCAGGCGGTGCGGACCGCCCGCGTGCGCCGGCGCAAAGGCAAGCGGCAGCAGCAGAGCGACGGCAAACAATGCTTGAAAGAACCTGGACATCTTAGTCTCCCGAACGGTTACCGGCATATTTTATCAGGTTCGGATGGGGCTGAAAATTCCGTGCGGCTACGAGCAAACGGCTCTGCCAATAGAAAGGGCGCCCGAAGGCGCCCCGTTTGCCGCACGCGATCGGCGAATTATTTGATTTTCGACTCGCGGTATTCGACGTGCTTTTTCGCGATCGGATCGTATTTCTTTTTGACCATTTTGTCGGTCATCGTGCGCGAGTTCTTTTTGGTTACATAGTAGTGGCCGGTGTCGGCGCTCGACACGAGCTTGACTTTCAGGGTGACGGCTTTGGCCATTGGCTTTCCTTAAAGATTAACGGGCCGGGCTTCGGCCGCGGCATTCGGGCGGAACGTAGCGGCGAGGCGGCAAATGTCAAGAAAGGCCTGTTTCTTGGCCTTTTTACAGTAGTTCCCGATGGAAGACATCGTCTTTCATGAAATACATCGGCACCGGCAGGCGGTGCTCCATGCCTGCCTTCACGCGCGCCGCCAATTCCTCCAGCACGACGGCGGTAATCGTCGGCATATCGAGCTTCGTTGCTTCCGAGACCGGTATCCAGACGAGCTCGACCAGTTCGGCGGTCGGGCTGACCACTCCTTCGATGCGGTGGGCGATGGCTGAAGCATCGGCTGTAAAGAAGCGGGAGTCGAAACGTTTCGGACGCCGCGGCGGCGTGATCGCGCGCGCCACGAAGTGAAGCTGCGAAAGATCGGGATGCACGCCGGCCTCAGCAAACGGCTTCCAGAGGTCGCCCGGCACCGGCGGCGGCGCGTCGCGCTTGATGCCGAGCAACAGGCCTGCCTCTTCACAGGTCTCGCGGATGGCGGCGAGGGCAAAGGCGCGCGCCAATTCCTTGCTCGGCTCTTTCACCTGCACCATCAGCTTCGCCTCGGCGTCGGCGTGCAGTTCTTTTGCCGCCGGCATGAGGCGATCCAGCGCTTCGATGCGCCCGCCGGGAAAGACGAACTTGTCCGGCATGAATTTGTGATCGCGGTGCCGGCGGCCGAGCAGCACTTTCGGTTCGTTGCCGGAGCGGTCGATCAGAATGAGCGTTGCGGAATCGCGCGGTTCGCTGTCCGCGAACGATTGATCGCGCTCCGATCCGGTCATGCGTTCGACCAGCGATTTTGCAAGATCGGTCATCGGGAATTTCGACGGTGGCGCTTGTTGCGGCGGGAGGAACGGTGCTCTTGCCGGCGGCCTGCCTGATGGCTGCGCCGGATCGCGCCGTCATAACGGCCTTCCGACAAAATCTCAAACCGTAGAGCGCCGGCAACAGGGGCGGCCTCGACGAGCTTGACGCTAACCGGGTCGCCCAGCCGGTATGTCTCGCCGGTGCGGCGGCCGATCATGGCGTGGGCCTTTTCGTCGAAACCGAAATAATCGTCGCCGATCGTGCGCGCGGGCACGAAACCATCGGCGCCGGTATCAGTCAGCTTCACGAATAGTCCGGCGCGGGTCACACCGGAAATACGTCCCTCGAACGCGGCGCCAATACGATCGGCGAGGAAGTGCGCGATCAGGCGATCATTCGTCTCGCGTTCGGCAACCATCGCACGGCGTTCAGTCGCGGAAATCTGCGCGGAAATTTCCGTGAGCTGCTTGTGGTCGGCGCTATCGGGCAGGGCGCCCGATCCCAGCTTGAGCGCGCGAATGAGACCGCGATGCACGACGAGGTCGGCATAGCGGCGGATCGGCGAGGTAAAATGGGCATAGCGTCGAAGGTTGAGGCCGAAGTGCCCATAATTGTCGGCGGAATATTCAGCCTGCGCCTGCGTGCGCAGTACGACCTCGTTCACCAGCGGCTCGGCATCTTTACCTTTTACGCGCGCCAGAATCCGGTTGAACGCCTCGGGCCGCAGCGCGCCGCTCTTGGGGAAGGGAAGGTCGAGGGTTGCGAGAAACTCGCGCAGCGCATGCAGCTTCTCAACCGACGGCTCGTCGTGCACGCGATAGATGAGCGGCACGCGCGCGCGCTCCAGCGTTTCCGCCGCGGCGACGTTGGCGAGGATCATGAATTCCTCGATCAGCTTGTGCGCTTCGAGCCGCTCCGGCGTGATGACACGATCGACGGTGCCGTCGCTTTTGAGCACGATCTTGCGCTCGGGCAGGTCGAGATCGAGCGGCTGGCGTTCGTTGCGCGCGCGACTGAGCGCGGCATAGGCGGCATAGAGCGGCTCAAGAACAGGCTTAACCAGCGGCTCGGTATCGGCGTCCGCGCGGCGTGCGCCGATCGCCATTTGCGCCCGCTCATAGGAAAGCTTCGCGGCGGAGCGCATCAGCACGCGGTGGAAAGAGTGCGAACGCTTGCGCCCATCGGCGCCGATGACCATGCGCACCGCCAATGCGGCGCGATCTTCATCGGGCCGCAGTGAGCACAAATCGTTGGAGATGCGCTCCGGCAGCATCGGCACGACCCGATCCGGAAAATAGGCCGAGTTGCCGCGCAGCAGCGCTTCGCGATCGAGCGCGGAGCCCGGCGTCACATAATGCGCCACGTCCGCGATGGCGACGCTGAGGATAAAGCCGCCCCGGTTATTGGCGGCCGTATCGGCAACGGCATGGACCGCATCGTCGTGGTCCTTCGCGTCCGGAGGATCGATGGTGACGAACGGTACGTCGCGCCAGTCCTCACGATGGACCAACGTGGCCGGCTTGGCCGCTTGCGCCTCCGCCAGTGTGTCGCGGTTGAAGACGTGGGGAAGCGAATGCGCGTGAATCGCGATCATGCTGACCGCGCGCTCGCTTTTCAGAGACCCAAGCCTCTCCTTCACGCGAGCATTCGGCGGACCTAGCCGCGCGGGCCGCGCAACCTCAACCGCAACCAGATCGCCGTCTTGCGCATCGGCAGTCGCACCCGCTGCGATAGCCAGCACCCGGCCGAGCATTTTCTTGTCGACCGGCTCCAGCCGTCCGGCCCCGCCAGGAAGCTTGTGAAAGATGCCGAGGACGCGGCGCTTCGGATGCTCGAGGACCCTGATAACGCGTCCGCGATAGCGGGTACCTTCGTCTTCGCTGGCTTCCTCGATGTGCAGCAAAACGCGATCGCCGACGCCGGCGGCTTCGCCGGGCCGCGCCTTGCGTGGAATGGCGATACGAATTTTGGGTGCGGCCCCGTGTGCTTCCTCGTCCCATTCATCGGGCGCGGCGATCAGATCGCCGTCGCTATCGCGCGCGACAACGTCGGCGAGCACGGTCGCGGGCAATGTCCCGGCGTGGTGCAGTTTCTTGCGGCGACTTTCGATGCGGCCTTCGTCTGCAAGATCGCGGAGCACACGATTGAGTTCGGCGCGCATAGCGTTTTTCAGCCCGAAGGCGCGGGCGATTTCGCGGGTACCGACTTTGCCGGCTTGATCGCCGATGAATTGAAGAATTTCCGCCTTGGAGGGCAGGGCGGACGGTTTATTCGAATGTTTGCTCAAATGAGTTTCCTGCGCCGCAAGGACGCCGATACCGAATGCAAATGTAAGAAGGCTCAGGCGGCTTCGCCACTTATTCGGCAGCCTTCAGCTTTTGTGCGGGCTTTTTCTTGGCGGCGGCCGCCTTTTTTGGTGCGGGAGTAGCTTGCTTCCCTGCAGCCTTGCCGCCTGCGGATTTGCGGCCCGCTGCGCGCCGTTTGGTCGGTCCGCCGCCGCGCGCTGCACGCGCATCGAGCAGCACCACCGCTTCGTTGAGTGTGATCGTGTCTGGTGTCTTGTCGGCGGGCAACGTCGCATTGACGCCGGCATGGCTCACATAGGGGCCATAGCGGCCGTTCTTCACCACGATGGGCCCGCCCTTGTCGGGATGCTCGCCTAAGGGCTTGCCGGGATCGGCGCCGAAGCGGCGGCCGCGCCCGGGGTTCGCTTTCTTTTCCGCGATCAGCGTCACGGCGCGATTGAGTCCTACGGAGAGAACGTCCTCGCCGCTTTCCAGGCTGGCGTAAATCTTGCCGTGCTTCACATAAGGTCCGAAGCGGCCAATGCCGGCGACGATCGGCTCGCCGTCTTCGGGATGCAGGCCGACCTCGCGTGGCAGCGAGAGCAACGCGAGCGCCTTCTCGAGATCGACGTCCTCGGGTGACAGACCTTTCGGCAGGCCGGCGCGCTTGGGCTTTTCCGCGCCCTTTTCTTTCGATTGCTCGCCGAGCTGAAGGTAGGGTCCGAACCGTCCGGCGCGGAG
>DASUKT010000049.1:0-3198 GCA_036278575.1 Pseudolabrys sp.
CTGATACGTCATTCCCCGTGGACGATGGGAGGCCATGTTGGGAGCCTATCTGATCAGGCGCTTCTTCTTGATGCTCCTGACTCTGTTCGGAATTTCGGTGCTCATCTTCGTGATGCTGCGCATGGTGCCCGGCAACATCGCGGACATTCTGTTCGATGCCGCCGGCCTGATCGACAGCGCGGACAAGGTGAAGCTGGAGCATGATCTCGGCCTCGATAAGCCGATCGTGATCCAATACGTGGACTGGATCGGCGGCCTGGCGCACGGCGATCTCGGTTATTCCTACATCTCGGAAAAACCGGCGATCGACGAGATCGCGCCGCGTATCCCGATCACCGCCAAGCTCGCGGGACTGGCGCTGGCATTTTCGATCATTTTCGGCGTTCCGCTCGGCGTCATCAGCGCGGTCAAGCAGAACACACCGCTCGATTATTTCCTGCGGGTGATCAGCCTGAGCGGGCTGTCGATGCCGTCCTTCTGGATCGCCCTTCTCATCCTCATTCTCTTCGCGCACTATTTCGGCGCGCTGCCGATTTACACCGATCCGCCAAAAGGATTCTGGAATGCGCTATGGCTTTACAGCGTGCCGGCCGCGGCGGTCGGCTTCCGCTCCTCGGCGCTGGTAATGCGGCTCACGCGCTCCTCGATGCTCGAGGTGCTGCGGCAGGATTATATCCGCACCGCGCGCGCCAAAGGCGCGTCCAACCAGGCGGTCAATTATCGCCATGCGCTGCGCAACGCCATGCTGCCGGTCGTTACCGTCATCGGCATCGAAGCGGCATTTCTGATGGGCGGGCTTATCGTCACGGAAACCGTGTTCAACATTCCCGGTGTCGCCCGCTTTCTGGTCGAGGCGATCCAGTGGCGCGATTATCCGATCGTGCAGAACCTCGTGATGTTTATCGCCTTCATTGCGGTGTTCATCAATTTCCTCATCGATCTGCTCTACGCGGCGCTCGATCCGCGCATCAAATATGCAAGCTGAACCGGCGACGCGCAGGAAAGGAAATGTGAGAAATGGCTAGCGTCGATCTGGCGTCCGCTCCGGCCGATGAAATCCGCGAGGACAATATATGGTCGCGCCTGCGCTACTACGCGGCTTCGCACCCGCTCGGCGTCGTCGGTGCGGTCATCATGGTGGTCTTCGTAACGGTGGCGGTGTTTGCGAATTTCCTGACGGTTTACGATCCCACCGCGACCAACTCCAAGATCGCGCTCGCCGCGCCCGGTGCCCATCATTGGCTCGGCGCCGACTACATGGGACGCGATATCTACAGCCGCATCGTTTACGGCGCGCGTATTTCGCTTGCCGTCGGATTGGGCTCGACCTCGCTCGGCTGCGCGCTTGGCGTTGTGCTCGGCCTGGCTTCCGGTTATCTCGGCGGCTGGGTCGACCTCATCATTCAGCGCGTTGTGGATGTCCTGCAGGCGATTCCGCTCTTGGTGCTTGCGCTGGTGATGGCCGCGTCGCTCGGGCCTGCGCTCAGCAACACGATCGTCGCCATCGCGCTGCCGCTCGTTCCTTACGCGGCGCGCGTCATTCGCTCGAACACATTGGCCTTGCGCGAGCAGCCGTTCGTTGAAGCGGCGCGCGCGACCGGCATGAGCGAGTTCCGCATTGCCGTGCGCCACGTGCTGCCCAACACGCTGGCCCCTCTCATCGTGATCGTGACGGCGCAACTCGGCGCGGCGATTCTGACCGAGGCGGCGCTGTCTTTTCTCGGGCTCGGCGTGCCGGAACCGCATCCGTCCTGGGGACGCATGATGTCGGAATCGGTTGCGGAATACGTGCGTGTTGCGCCCTGGCTGGTGGTGTTTCCCGGCCTCGCCATCAGCCTTGCGGTCTTCGGCACCAATCTGTTCGGCGATGCGCTGCGCGACATCCTCGATCCACGGCTGCGCAACTAGCGCATGCTCCCGAAAAGTCGACACCGGTTTTCGGAAAAGATCATGCGCCATCACACAACCGGCGTCCTGTAATGACGATGACGACAAGTGAGCGCGTGATCGGCGAACCGGTGCCAACCGACGCTTCGCAAGCCTCGGCAACGCCGTTGCTCGAAGTCGAGGGCCTGAAAACCTGCTTCGATCTGCGGCACGGCGTTCTCACGGCGGTGAACGGGGTCAGCTTCACGCTCGCGGCAGGCGAGACGCTCGCCATCGTCGGCGAGAGCGGCTGCGGCAAGAGCATCACCGCGCTCTCGCTCATGCGGCTCGTACCCGATCCGCCCGGCCGCATCGCCGAGGGCTCCGTCAAGCTCGCCGGCGTCGATCTGCTGAAGCTGAACGACGAGGCGATGCGGCGCGCGCGCGGCAAGGACATCGCGATGATCTTCCAGGAGCCAATGACATCGCTCAATCCGGTGCTGACCGTCGGCAGCCAGATCGCCGAAGTGCTTCTCTTGCACGAGAAAATAAGTCATCGCGAGGCGGCGGCCAAAGCCGTGGAAATGTTGCGGCTCGCGCGCATCCCGGAGCCGGAGCGTCGGGCGAAAGAATATCCGCACCAGCTTTCCGGCGGCATGCGCCAGCGCGCGATGATCGCCATGGCGCTCGCCTGCAATCCGAAAGTGCTGATCGCCGACGAGCCGACGACCGCGCTCGACGTGACCATTCAGGCGCAGATTCTCGACATCATCCTCGACCTGCAGAACAAGCTCGGCACCGCAGTCATCCTCATCACGCACGACCTCGGTGTGGTCGCCGAAACGGCGCACCGCGTCATCGTCATGTATGCCGGCCGCAAGGTGGAGGAGGCGCCGGTCGAGGAATTGTTCGCGCGCCCGCAGCATCCCTATACGCATGGGCTGATGGCCTCGATCCCCCGGCTTGCGCTGATGCGCGGCGAGAAAGAAGACCCGGCGGCGCGCCTGCAGGAGATTCCCGGCATGGTGCCGGCGCTCACCGATTTGCCGGCGGGCTGCGTGTTCGCGCCGCGCTGCGCTCATGCCGAAGATCGATGCCAGCGGGCTTTCCCGCCCTACGAGAAGAAACGTGCCGGACACTGGGCCGCGTGCTGGCGCTCGCACGAACTCTATGGAGACGGCAATGCTTGAGAAGTCTCCCGCGAGCGTCACCGCGCACACGACGGTACTCGAAGTGCGCGACCTGAAAAAGCATTTTCCGATCCGCAAGGGCCTGCTGCAACGCGAAGCGGGCACGGTCTACGCGGTCGATGGGGTCAGCTTTTCAATTCAG
>DASUKT010000050.1:0-14522 GCA_036278575.1 Pseudolabrys sp.
GATGATGTCAGAGCCGGCCTTGGCAAAGGCTTCGAGGTAAGGATCGCAGGGTGCGATCATCAGATGCACGTCGAGCGTTTTCCGGGTGATCGGGCGGATCGCCTTCACCACATCGGGACCGATGGAAATATTGGGCACGAAGTGCCCGTCCATCACGTCGACATGGATCCAATCGGCGCCCGCGGCCTCGACCGCGCGCACTTCCTCACCCAATTTGGCGAAGTCGGCCGCCAGGATCGATGGCGCGATGATAAACGGGCGCATTCAGGCCTCCGGACGGCGTTCGCCTAACACGGGTTGTGACAGGGGGCAACGCGAGGACGCAAGGGCTGTTAACACGGCAGAGTAGGTCACCCGGACCGGCAAAATCTGCCGGATGGACCATCGCCGCCGGCTGCTTGCGCGCTCGCTATGCCAGCAAATTCGGGCTTTTCCGATAGGCACGTCTTTGGCGCGGATTTTGCGTCGGAGGCTGTCGGACGCGCGGTCATGACGGGCGCCGTCGGACAAGGTGTGGAGTATTTCAGTCATGTCCATATCAATCGGTGCAGTGTCGAGCGCGCAAACTTATGCGTCATTGGTCCAGCCCCGTTCGGCAAACGGGAGCGACAGCGCCGATGCCACCGATCCTTTGAGCGCGCTGCTGCGATTGGCCTCTTCGCCGGCAAACCAGACCAACCCGTCCGCAAATTCTTCACCGCCGGCCGGTGGCAGCAACGGCGCGCAGTTCAGCCCGGACAGCATGATGTCGTTGCTCTCGGCTCAAGGCCAACAAAAGGGCGGCGATGCAAATGCGAGTTCGGGCACGGACGGTTCGGATGGTTCTTCAGCCGATGCGCAAGGTGCGACTACGACCATGACGACCAATCCGGACGGCTCAATCACGACGACCACGACCTATGCCGACGGCACGGTCCAGACCGCGACGACACCGGCGTCGTCAGCCGTCAATGGTGCTTCGCAGAACAACGGTGCAAGCGGCCAAAGCGACGCCGGTCAGCTTCTGAAGATGCTTTCGCAGGGTGTGCAGGCACTGGCGCCCGCCGCCGCGTTGCTCGCTGTCCTGTAGCGGCAAAGCTACACAAAACAGACGGCGACCTTGCGCATTGGGTGCCCGTGTTACAGCTATAGGCTTCCAATAGCGTGACGCAGGAGAGGCCCATGGCGCGGACCGACGCCATTGTTCTCGGCGCCGGTATCGTCGGCGTTTCGACCGCGCTGCAACTCGCCAAGCGCGGGATGTCAGTTGTGCTGATTGACCGCCGTACGCCGGGTGAGGAGACCTCCTACGGCAATTCCGGCATCATCGAAGGCAACACGGTTTTTCCGCCAGCCTTTCCCGATTTTGCCGGTTTGATTCGCGTTGCGCTCAAGCAGGCGCCGGAAGCGAACTATCATCTCTCGTTTTTGCCGATGATCGCGCCGTGGCTTCTTGCGTACCGCGCAGCGACGCGGCCTGCAAAGCTCATCGAGCACGCGCGCCTCGTGCGTCCGCTGTTCGCGCAGGCGGTGGCCGAGCACGAGATGCTGATGCAGGAAGCCGACGCGACCCGCTACATGCGCAAGACCGGTTGGCTCAAACTTTATCGCAGCGACGAAAGCTTCAAAAAGCTCAAGGCCGAGCTCGAGACGGCGGCGTCATTCGGCATTCCGCTCGAGCGGATTGACGTGGCGGCAGCGCGCGCGCTCGAGCCGTCGCTTGCGCCGGTTTTCGCGCATGCGGTGTTTTGGCAAAGCGCGGTCAGCCTGAGCAACCCGCTTGCGGTGACGCGCGCTTATGCCGCGCGCTTTACAGCTCTCGGCGGTATCACACTTTCCGGCGATGCCCGCTCGCTTCATCGCAACGGCACACGATGGCGCGTGGAGACCGGCGAAGGTCCAATCGATGCAGATCATGCAATCGTTGCGCTCGGGCCGTGGGCGCCGGATGTGCTGGGGCCACTCGGGATGCGGCTGCCGATGGCCTACAAGCGTGGCTATCACCGCCATTTCCGGCCACAAGGAAATGCCGGCCTGGCGCGCCCGGTGCTCGATGCCGACAACGGCTACGTCATCACGCCGATGGAGCAGGGCATCCGCGTCACGACCGGCGCCGAATTTGCCGCGCGTGATGCACCGCCGACACCGGTGCAATTCGCGCGATTGATGCCGAAGGCGCGCATACTGTTTCCGCTCGGCGACCAGATCGGAGAAACCTGGATGGGCTCGCGGCCGACATTTCCGGACTCGCGGCCGGTGATCGGACGCGCGCCAAAATACGAGACGCTGTGGCTTGCCATCGGGCACACGCACTGGGGCCTGACCCTCGGCCCGGTGACCGGGCGGCTGATTGCCGAGATGATGACGGGCGCGGTGCCGTTCTGCGATCCGGCGCCGTTCCGTGCCGAGCGGTTTAGTTGATTTTGTCCGACACGATTTCGCGGAACCGGTAATGGTCGCGGATATGCCGATTGAAGAATGCACCCTTTGAATCCGCGCGCTCGAATGCGCCCGCGACGTCAAAGGGAACGTTGAAATATTCATAGACGCGGCCCGTCACGAAGGCGACGGTCAGCTTTTCGCGCCCGAGATCGTAGTCGATGTCGGCGATAGCGGTCGACGGCATAATGCACCTTGCGCGATACCAACGCACAAGCGCGCACTCCGTTCGGGTGCAGTTATCTGCCGAATTTATCCCGCCAACTCGGCAGCGCGCCGGGGAACGGCAGCGCCTTTGCCTCATAGACGCCGCGCGCGATTGCGCGTGCCATCACATTGCCGGCGTGCATGCCGAGCTCGGCAAGACCCAAAATCGGATCGGGTAGCGCAACGCGGCCCGTGGCCGCCGCGAAGACGACGTCGCCGTCGAGCGGCGTGTGCACCGGATAGATTGCCCGCGCGAAGCCGTCCTGCGCCATGACGGCGAGACGATTGCATTCGGCTTTCGTCAGCTTTGCATCCGTCGCGATCACGGCAATGGTGGTATTCATCAGCGGCCCGCCTTTCACGCGGATCGCAAGATCGCTCGCCGAAACTTTCGGTGCGGACCCAAGTCCCCCGAATTCGCCGTTCTGCTCGAACGCCGCCGCCCAGAAATGCGGGCCGTCGCCGATCGTGACCGTCCCGACGCCGTTGACGACGGCGAGCGCGCCGACGGTGACGCCGCCTTTCGTCGTCGCAGAGGCCGAGCCGACGCCGCCCTTGAGCGTCGCGGTCGTGGCGCCAAGACCTGCGCCCACGCTGCCCAATGCAAAATCGACCGCTGCGCTTTTCGCGGCTTCGTAGCCGAATTCTCGATAGGGCGGATAACGGTCCCAGTCCTTGTCGCCGCCGCTGAGCAGGTCGAACAGGATCGCCGCCGGCACGATCGGCACCGTGGCGGTGCGCACCTTGAAGCCGCGACCTATCTCGCGCATCAGCGCCTGTACGCCCGAGGCCGCATCAAGACCGAAAGCGGAGCCGCCGGACAGCGCGATGGCGTCGATACCGGAAACGGTCTGCGCCGGATCGAGCAGGGCGGTTTCGCGCGTGCCGGGTCCCCCGCCGCGCACGTCGACACTGCCGATGACGGGTGCGTCAAACACAACGACGGTGGAGCCGGAGCCAAGGGCGGCACTGCCGGCGTGACCGACGCGGACGTCTGCGACGTCGGTGATGAGATTACGTGCCATCGCCCTGTCGGTTCTCACGCCGCCTCGAATTTCGTCTTTTCGGGTTCAACCGCATATCACATCAGCGCCATCCCGGTCATTTCAACCTTGCCATCGCCGCACTTGGCTGTGCATTTAACCGATATGCACGCGAACGTGACCATCTTTGCCGCCCTGCTGGCCGGGCTTGTAAGTTTCCTCTCGCCCTGCGTGCTGCCGCTGGTGCCGCCTTATCTCGTCTATCTGGCAGGCGCGTCGCTGGAGCGGCTGGGCACGGCATCGGGTTTGCGCGCACGGCGGGAGACGGTGTCGGCCGCCGCGCTTTTCGTGCTCGGCTTTGCGACGGTGTTCGTGGCGCTCGGCGCGAGCGCGAGCGCGGTCGGCTCGCTCATCCGTGCGTACTCGGCGCCGCTCGCGATCATTGCCGGCGTGATCATCATTATCATGGGTCTGCACTTTCTCGGGCTCACCAGGATCGCGTTTCTGATGCAAGAAAAACGCGTCGAGGTCGCAAAACCGGTCGGCCTCTGGGGCGCCTATGTGATGGGACTTGCGTTCGCCTTTGGCTGGACGCCGTGCATCGGCCCGATCCTCGCCGCCATTCTGGCGGTTGCCGCATCCGAGCAGACGGTCGCGCGCGGCGCCGGCTTGCTGGCGGTCTACTCGCTCGGCCTCGGCATTCCGTTTCTGATTGCTGCGTTCGCGATCGAGCCGTTCGCGGCCTTTCTCGCGCGCTTCAAGCAGCATCTGCATCGAGTCGAGCAGGCGATGGGCGCATTGCTCGTGCTCACGGGCATCGCTTTTCTCACCGGCAGCATCAACTGGATGAGCATCTGGCTGCTGGATATGTTTCCAGTGCTGGGGAAGATCGGTTGATTTGTCATTCCGGGGCGCGGCCGTTAGGCCGCGAACCCGGAATCCATAACCCCTGCAGTAGAGTATGGATTCCGGACTCGCGTGCTGGCGCACGCGCTCCCGAATGACAATGAAGAAAAGCCCGCCGTTGCCGGCGGGCTTTTTGCAATCATGGCAACGATATTACTTGCAGCCGGATGCCGGGCACTCGTGATACGTGATCTTGCCGCTCGGGTCCTTTTTCCAGATGTACATCACGTAATCGAGTTTCGTGATGTCGCCCTTCTTGTCATATGAGATATCGCCGAGCACGGTCTTAAACTTCATGCCCGAGTGCATCTTTGCCGCGACCTTCTTCGGATCGAGGGACTTTGCGGCTTCCGCTGCCTGCTTGATGATCTGCACGCCCGCGTAAGAATAAAGCGTGTAGGCTTCCGGCTCGAACTTGTTGGCGCGGAATTCCTCGACGACCTTCTTGGCTTCCGGACGATTGCGCGGATCGGGGCCGTAGGTCATCAGCGTGCCGACGACCCCGGGGCCGCCGACAGCAGCGAACTCGTCGGACGTGATGCCGTCGCCGCCCATTAGCGGCGCGGTGACGCCCTGATCGCGCATCTGGCGCACGATCAGGCCGCCTTCGGTATAGAGGCCGCCCCAATAGACGAGGTCGGCGCGCGATTGCTTGATCTTCGACACCAGCGCGGAATAGTCCTTTTCGCCGGTGTTGACGCCCTCATACAGCACTTGCTTCATGCCGCCCTTGTTGATCGTCTTCATCGTCTCGTCGGCGAGGCCTTTGCCGTAGGTCGTCTTGTCGTGGACGATCGCGATGCGTTTGCCCTTGAAGTGCTTGAGGATGTAGGCGCCGGCAACCGCGCCCTGCTGGTCGTCACGGCCGCAGACGCGGAAGATGTTCCACATCTTGCGCTCGGTGACGGTCGGGTTCGTCGAAGCGGGCGTGATCTCGAGGATGCCGTTTTCCTGGTAGACTTCTGAAGCCGGAATGGTGACGCCGGAATTATAGTGGCCGATAACGAACTTCACCCCGTCGCCGGCAAACTTGTTAGCAACCGAAACGCCTTGCTTGGGATCGGAAACGTCGTCGCCGACTTCGACCGTAATTTTCTTGCCCATGATGCCGCCGGCCGCGTTGATATCCTTTGCGGCCTGTTCGGCGCCGTTCTTCATCTGCGCACCGGTCGCGGCGTTCGGGCCCGTGATGGGGCCGGCGACACCGAACATGACTTGCGCCTGCGCGGTGCCGGCGAGGGCGACGGCAAAGCCGAGCGCAAGACCGGTTATTGTGATTTTTTTCATTCGTTCTCTCCCTGAAAAGCGTTCGTCGCGGCGAGGTAAACGAGGCTTTATGCTACCTCAAGGGTTTTTTCGGCGCCAGCGCATTGCCCCGACCCGCTCATTTAACCAGCCATACTGCGTGACCATCTGGTCGGCTCGCGTCGCCTTGAAACCGAGCAGCCCGGCGCCGATGCAAATAGCGCTGTCGACCAGGTAATAGTGCAGCGAAAGCAGGGTGCCGCCGAACAGCGCATAGTGGAAGAAGCGGACGGCGGCCCCGAGGATCAGCATGTAACCGATGATACGCCACCATGGCCGCCACGTTTTGGCAATTGCGCGGCCGGCGAGTGCCGACGCTCCGCCACCGAGCAGAACGGTAACCAGCAGAAACACGCCGAAGCCGTCTTCATAAAGGAATTCGGGGATCGAAAAATTCATTGTGCCGCCGCCTGCTGCCGCCCGCCCTCAAGGTAGGCGGACTTTATTTCGGCATGTTCCAGCAATTCTTTGCCGCTACCGGACAAGGTGATCAGCCCGTTGACCATCACGTAGCCGCGGTGCGCGAGCTTAAGCGCATGGAATGCATTCTGCTCAACGAGAAATACGGTGAGCTTGTCCTCGCTGTTAAGCTTTCGGATTGCATCGAAAATCTGCTTCACGATAAGCGGTGCGAGGCCGAGCGACGGCTCGTCGAGCAGCAGAAGACGCGGGCGGCTCATCAGGGCGCGGGCGATGGCAAGCATTTGCTGCTCGCCGCCGGAGAGCGTGCCCCCGCGCTGATACAGGCGCTGCTTGAGCCGCGGGAACATGACGAGCGTTCGCTCGAGGTCTTGCCCGAAATGCGCCGGGTTGGCGACAATGGCGCCCATCTGAAGATTTTCCAGCACGCTCATGCGCGGAAAGATACGGCGGCCTTCCGGAGATTGCGCGAGCTTCAGGTGCGCGATCTCGTGCGTCGGCAGGCGCGTGATGTCGCGGCCCTCGAAACGAATGGTGCCTTCGCGCGCGCGTGGATTGCCGCAAACGGTCATCATCAGCGTCGATTTGCCGGCGCCGTTCGCGCCGATCAGCGTGACGATCTCGCCTTCGTTGACATCAAGGTCGACGCCCTTGAGCGCCATCACGCGGCCGTAGAAAGTTTTGACGCCGCGGATGCTGAGTAAAGGTTCGCTCATGTCGCGCGCCGGCGTTGAGATCGGCGTCCGTCCCGCTGACTCCCTCCCCCTGAAAAGGGGAGGGTTGGGGAGGGGGTCACGTCAGAGCGGCTTCGCGAGATACGGACAATCTCCGCCAGTACGCCTTCAATGTTTGAGAGCACATCGTTATTCCAGAACCTGATAACGACGATGCCTTTGATGCCGAGCTGTTCGCTGCGGCGGCGGTCTTTCTCGGCCTGGCTCTGCATATTGTGCTGGCCGCCATCAAGTTCGATAGCGAGTCGGATTTGCGGGCAATAGAAATCCAACGTGTACGGCCCGACTGGATGCTGACGACGAAAATGCAATCCATTGAGTTGATCTCGCCGTAAGGCGCGCCAAAGCTTTTGGTCCGCATCAGTTAAGTTGCCGCGCAACTTTCTGGCCCGCGAAGTCATCGTTGTAGTTCGCGAAAAACGTGACCCTCTCCCGGCCGCTTTGCGGCCGACCTCCCCCTTGCAGGGGGAGGTGAGGTGCCTTCGCGGCTCGGTCATAGTCCGACCTCCGCCTCGACCTTTTCGACCTCTTCATCCTGCACGCCGAGATAGGCGGCGATGACGCTCGGATCGTTGCGCACCTGCATGGGTGTGCCGTCGGCGATCTTGACGCCGTAATCGAGCACGACGATGCGATCGGAAATTTCCATCACGACCGACATGTCGTGTTCGATCAGCAGGATGGAGGTGCCATGGGCCTGGCGGATGTCGAGCAGCAGTGCGTTCAACTCCGCGCTTTCGCGCGGATTGAGCCCGGCCGCCGGCTCGTCGAGGCACAAGAGCACCGGGTCGGTGCACATCGCGCGCGCCACCTCGAGGCGGCGCTGCGCGCCATAAGGCAGGTCGCCGGCAGGATCGTCGGCGCGTGCGGTCAAGCCAATGCGGTCGAGCCAGGAACGTGCCTTGCCGATCGCCGCGCGCTCGGCCCGCGCATAGGAGGGAAGGCCGAGGAGGCCAAGAACCGTGAAGCCTGACGCCAGCATCAGCGCGTTGTGCTGGGCGACCATCAGATTTTCCAGCACGGTCATGCCGGAAAAGAGACGAATATTCTGGAACGTGCGTGCAACCCGGGCCTGTTGGGTGACGAGGTAATCCGGCATGCGCTCGAGCAGAAACAGCGCGCTGTCGCCCTGGCGTAGGCTGCGGCTTCCGCCCGCGGTCAGCGCGTCGAGCGAATTCCACAGCGCGGGATCGCCGTGCAGCAGGGCAAGCCGCCCTTCGCTCGCGTTGTAAAAGCCCGTGATGCAGTTGAAGACAGTGGTCTTGCCGGCGCCGTTCGGTCCGATCAGCGCGGTGATGCCGCTGCGGGCAACATCGAAAGACAAATCGTCAACCGCCACCAAGCCGCCGAAGCGCATGGTCAAATGCTCGACGCGGAGCACAGTGTCGCGCACGTCCGTCATCCGTGCCCTTCTTTGACGAGATCGGCAGAAATCGTCTTGCGCTCCTTGAGGAAAACCGATGGCCTGCGGGTCGCGATCAAGCCGCGTGGCCGCCAAATCATGATGAGCACCATGCAGAAGCCGAACAGCAACATGCGATACTTCGTCGGATCGAAATCGGCGCCGAAGATGTTCTTCAGGAAATCAAGCTCGCGCATAATCTCGGTGCCGCCGATCATCACGATCGCAGCGATGGCGACGCCGATTTGGCTGCCCATGCCGCCGAGCACGACGATCGAGAGGATCGTCGCCGACTCGATGAAGGTGAAGGATTCGGGCGAGATGAATCCCTGCCGCGCGGCGAAGAAGGAGCCGGCGAAACCGGCGAACATCGCGCCCATCGCGAACGCCGTCAGCTTCGTGTTTGTCGTATTGATGCCGAGCGAGCGGCAGGCAATTTCGTCCTCCCGCAATGCTTCCCACGCGCGGCCGACCGGCAGCCGCCGCAAGCGTACTGTCACCCATGCGGTGAGCAGGGCGAGTGCGAGAATGATGTAATAGAGGAAGATCGTACGGTGGAGCGGCGTGAATTCCAGACCGAACACGGCGGCAAAGCCGTTATCGTCGGCATTAAATGGAATGCCGAAGAAGGTCGGCCGTGGAATGCTGGTGATGCCGGCGTAGCCGTTGGTGAGATCGACCCAGTTGACGATGACGATGCGGATGATCTCGCCGAAAGCGAGAGTGACGATTGCGAGATAATCGCCGCGTAGCCGCAGCACCGGAAAGCCGAGCAGGATGCCCCAGAACGAGGACAATACACCGGCAAGCGGCAGCAGGATCCAGAACGTGAGGCCGAAGGTTTTGGCGAGCAGCGCGTAGGAGTAGGCGCCGACGGCATAAAACGCGACGTAGCCAAGATCGAGCAGGCCGGCCAGGCCTACGACGATGTTCAACCCGAAGCCGAGCATGACGTAGATCAAAATCTGGATGCCGAAATTATCGACCCATTTGATTGCGCCGCGCATACCCGCGCCGGCTATGGCGATGACTGGATAGACGATCACAAATCCGATGGCGAAGGGAATGAACCATTTTGCCAGCGCCGTTCGCCAGGGTGGTGCTATTTCCGTGCGTCGCGCGCGCTGCCGCTTGAGCCATGGCTGCGCGACCAGCGAATAGAAGAGCCGGGCGCCCGCGACGATCAGGACCACAAGTCCCAATGCGTCCCAGCGCGTCACCAGCAGCAAGCCTTCGCCGACGTTGCGCGCCCAGAAACCGATCAGCGGCAGAAAAAGTGCGAATGCAAGGACGGCAGCGAGGCTTGCATCGCGCAACGCGCGCGCCACGTCCGTGCGCTCGCTCTGCGCCGCAGCCATTTCAGACTTTTTCGACATCGGGCCGGCCGAACAGGCCTTGCGGCAAAAAGATCAGCGTGATCGCCAGCACGGAGAATGCCGCCACATCCTTGTAGTCCGTGGAAAAATACGCCGACCACATCGTCTCGATCAGGCCGATGAGAATGCCGCCGACGACGGCGCCCGGGAGCGATCCGATGCCGCCGAGCACGGCGGCCGTGAACGCCTTAACGCCGGGGACGAAACCGTCCGAAAACGTGATGACACCGTAATGCATCAAATACATGGTGCCGGCGACCGCGGCTAATGCCGCGGCAATCACGAATGTTATGGAAATTGTGCGATCGACGTCCACGCCGAGCAGAGCGGCCATCTTCTGGTCCTGCTCGCAGGCGCGTTGCGCGCGGCCCAGCTTTGTACGCGTGACGACGTACCAGAACGCGACCAGCAGCACGGCGGTCACGCCCCAGATCACCAACTGCTTGACCGAGAGCGTCACCGGATAGCCGTTCCGCGTCATCAGCACGAACTCGCCGTGCACCATCGGCGGGACCGACTTGTTGCGCGGCCCCTGCGCGACTTGCACGAAATTGGAAAGAAAGATCGACATGCCGATTGCGGAGATGAGCGGCGCCAGGCGGAACGAGCCGCGCAAGGGGCGATAGGCGACGCGCTCGATCACCCAGTTCACGAGCGAGGTGAACAGCATGGCCACGATCAGCACGATCAGCAGCGCCAGCATGATCGAGCCGATTCCGAGCCAGCTCGTGAGGATCAGGAAGGCGATCAGCGCGATAAAAGCCGACACCATGAAAACGTCGCCGTGGGCGAAGTTCACCATGCCGATGATGCCGAACACCATCGTGTAGCCGATGGCGATGAGCCCGTAGATCGAGCCGAGCGTGATGCCGTTGATGAGCTGCTGGAGGAAGACTTCCATGCGTCCGGTGCGCCTGTCACGGGTGCCGCCCGGCCGACGGCGGATCATTCAGTCTTAACAGGGCCTTGGAAGGGCGGCAACGGCGCAACCGTCGCATGTTATTAAGTTGGGCGAGGAGTAGAATGGCATATGAGCCCGACCATCGAAATCGCTGTCCGGGTTGCGAGCTACGCGGCGGTGTTCGCGGGAATGGCGGCGTGGGAGTGGCTTGCGCCGCGGCGGAAACTCCTGCATGGCCGCAGGCCGCGCTGGGCGAGCAATCTCGGCGTCCTCGTCGTCGATATCGTCGCGGTGCGCCTGCTGGTGCCGACCGCGGCGGTCGGCGTGGCCTTGATCGCGGCGCAACACGGTTGGGGTCTATTGCCGCTGCTTGGGCTGCCGCTATGGGCAGCCGGCATTGTGGGCTTCGTTGTGCTCGATTTTACCATCTACCTACAACACCGCGTCTTTCATGCCGTGCCGGTGCTGTGGCGCCTCCACCGCATGCACCATGCGGACTTGGATATCGACGTTACCACGGGCGTGCGTTTCCACCCGTTTGAGATCGTTTTGTCGGCGCTAATCAAGATCGCGGCGGTGCTGGCCCTCGGAGTTCCGGCGCTTTCGGTGCTGCTGTTCGAAGTGGTGCTCAACGCCACCTCGATGTTCAACCACAGCAACGTCACCCTGCCGCCGTGGCTGGACAGGCTCGCGCAGTTGATTGTGGTCACACCGCAGATGCACGAAATCCATCATTCGGCGCTGCGCGCGGAAACCGACAGCAATTTCGGATTTAATCTGCCCTGGTGGGATCGCCTGTTGGGCACTTATCGCGCACAACCGGCGGCCGGCGAGCAGGGAGTTCAAATCGGTCTTCCGGACTTTCGCGATCCCGGCGAACTGCGCCTCGATCGTCTGCTTACGCAGCCGTTTCGCAACGACCGCGCGCGGGCGGAGCACAACGATAACGCCGCAGTCAGTGGAGGCCGCCGATCAGCCAGATCAGGATGAGGATCGGGATCGGTACTCCCACCAGCCACAGCAACAAATAGCGTCCCATGTTCGGTCCCTAGTTGGCCGGGGAAAACACCGAAGGGGCGCTTAAGGTTCCGTTTTCCGACTATCCACCGGCATCGCTCTGCGCGTTGGCCTTGCTGGCGGGCGTTGCTTATGCTTGCGCGATGGCAACGGGTTCGGCGCTTCCGCTCTTTCATCTTTACGGCGACCCGCCGGACGATTCCGCATTCGATTTCATCCATATCGAAACCATCGAATCGCGGTCCTCGGTGCACGACTGGACCATCCGCGCGCATCGCCACCGCAACCTGTTTCAGATCCTGCTGATTGAGCAGGGCGGCGGGGAGATGACGTTCGAGGCGGCGATCATGCCGTTCTCCGCGCCGGCTGCCATACTGGTTCCCGCAACGACCGCGCACGGCTTCCGCTTCAAGGCCGGCGTCACCGATGGCTGGGTGCTGAGCTTCACGGAGGACGTTACGTCCGCGCTCGGCGAGCGTTCGGGCGAAGCGCTTCACCGGTTGCGTTCCATTGCGCAGAATCCGCTGGTGCCGCTCGCGGGCGAAACGGAAACAAAGCGCCTGTCCGCTTTATGCGCCGAACTGCATGAGGAAAGCTTCCTCGGCCGTGAAGGCTACCGTCTGGCAATGCGTGGGTTGCTCGCACTGATCGCGATTGAGGTCGTGCGGCTGGCGGCGAGCCGCGCACGCACCGGAACGGTGACGCTCGCGGGCGCCGATCCGCGCGTGGACGAATTGCGGCGTTTGGTTGAGGAGAACTTTCGCAAAGAACGGCAGATCGCGTTTTATGCCGGCAAGCTGGCGATGACGTCCGACCGGCTCAACGATCACGTCAAGCGCGCCACGGGCGTGACCGCCGGTCATCTCATTCGCCAGCGTGTGCTGACCGAAGCCAAGCGCCAGCTCGTCTTCACCAGCCTGGCGATCCACGAGATTGCCTACGATCTGTCGTTTTCCGATCCGTCGCACTTCACGCGATTTTTCAGGAAGCAGACCGGCATGACACCGCAGGCTTTCCGTGAAGGCCGCGGGGGCTAGTTCTTCGCTTTTAGGGAATCGTGGCGGATCAGGCCGAAGGTGATGATCGCGCCGATGAGTTCGGCTGTTCCGCCGGCGCCGAGCGCGGCGCGCAAGCCCACAAAGAATCCCGGGCCCGTCGGCTGCTGGCCTGCATAGGCCGCGAACACCGCGCCGAGGATCGCGACCCCGAGCGTCGCTCCGACCATGCGAGCTGTATTGAGAACGCCCGATGCTGTGCCCGACCGCTCCGGTGGCAGCGCAGCCACAGCTACACCGTTCACCGGCGCCGTGTTCAAGCCGAGGCCGATGCCGACGACGAACAGCGCCAGCGAAACCATAACGATGTTCGTATCCGCGCCGATAAAGGCGAGTGCGATCTCGCCGAGACCCATGCAGGCCATTCCTGCCGTCATCACGACGCGCGGCCCCAGCGCGTTAGTCGCGTAGCCGACAAGCTGCGAAACAATGACAAAGCTTGCGGACATCGGCAGCAATTCGAGGCCGGCGATGAGCGGGCTCGCGCCGCGCATGATTTGAAAATAAAGCGGCATGATGAAGAGCAGCGCGTACATGCCGAACGTCATTAATCCCGCTGACGCCAAGGCGGCCGAGAAAACGGGCCGGCGGAGGAACGAGATCGGCAGCAACGGTCCGCTCGTGCGCGATTCAACCCAAACGAACAGAACGAGCGCTGCAATGGCGATGCAGGCAATAGCGACGATCGGCGCCGACAGAAAACCCCAATGCGATCCTTCGATGGCGGCGAAAGCAAAGGCGCCGAGGCCGACAATTCCAAGTCCCTGGCCCGGCATGTCGAGCTTGCGGCCCTGCGGCGCGGACGATTCGCCGACCGCGTAGTAGGTGAGCGCCAGGGTGACGGCGCAGACCGGGAGTGCGAGATAAAAGATGCTGCGCCATCCGATGCTGTCGAGCAGCCAGCCGCCGAGCGTCGGACCGATGATAAAGGCAAGGCCGTTGCAGCTTGCCCAAATGCCCATCGCATGGGCGCGTTCCTCGCGACCGGGATAGGCGACGGTCAGCAGCACGAGCGACATCGGCACGGCGAATGCCGCGCCGAAACCGCTGACGACGCGGCCTGCGATCAGGATGCCGACATTGGGCGCGAGCGAGCAGGTGAGGGTGCCGGCGGAGAACAGCACCACGCCCAGGGCGAAAATGCGGCGGCGGCCGTAGAGATCGCCAAGTGTTCCGGCGGTCAGCAGCAAGCAGGCGTACACAAGATTGTAGGCATCAATCACCCATTGCATCTGGCTGACGCCGGCGCGCAATTCGCTGCCGATGCTTTTCAGCGCGAGATTGACGACGGAGGTATCGATCTGCGCCAGCAATACTGCGAGCGAGGCCGTGAGCAGGACGAGCCGCGGATAGTTGCGTGACTGCGATTCGATTTTGTTCTGTTGCGTGACGGCAACTGACATAATCAACCTTTATGAGACTGTTTCGCGATGCGCTCATTGGTAAGGCACAGCTAAACGCGCCCGTTCCCCGCAGCCACCCGAATTCTGCTTTGCAGGGAATGCGCGGAACTTGCATGCATCTTGGTTAAACGGCTAACAAGTAAGGTAAAGTTTTGGTTTGTTTTGAACCTCGGGTTTGATGAGACTACGCGTGATCTCTCGTTCATTGGGGAGAGTGCCATGCGCGTTGCATCTGCCGCCGTCGTGACGCTGATTTCCGCAATCGCCCTCTATTTCACATATTCGTGGGGCGCGGACGCACTGCATACGCTTACCTCCCCCAGCTACGGGCTTGATGATGTTTGGCACTCGCAATTCGTTTTCGGCATCGGGCGGCTGTTCGAGGCGAGCCCCGA
>DASUKT010000051.1:0-4241 GCA_036278575.1 Pseudolabrys sp.
CGGCACTTCGCGCGTCCCAGCGCCGGACGCGCACCGGCATCATTGCCGTCGGCCTTGCAATGGTCGCGCTCGGCCTCGGATTCAGCTGGTTAATCGGCCGCAGCATCACGCGACCGCTCCACGGCCTTGCCCACGTGATGACCCGTCTTGCCGGCGGAGATACGTCGACCCGCATTCCGGCAACCGAAGCGCGGGACGAGATCGGCGCGATGGCCCGCACCGTGATCGTCTTTCGGGACACGATGGTCGAACGCGAAAGGCTCGCGGCCACCCAGGCCGGCGCAAGCGAAGCTCGGGAGAAACGAAGCAACACAATTTCTTTGACCATCAAACAATTCAAGCAGTCGGTCGAAAGCGCGCTGGACAAGTTGCGCGCCGCTTCTCTGAAGCTCGAAAAAAGCTCAAGCAGCCTGAATACTGCGGCCGATACCGTTTCAACCGAGTCCCGGACGGCGGAACAACGCGTCAATGCCGCGGCTGAGAACGTCACGACGGCGGCCGGCGCGGTGGAAGAGCTGGCAGCCTCGATCGGCGAAATCGCCTCGCAGGCCGCGAAATCGACGGATGTCGCGCGGCGCGCCGTGTCTGAAGCGGAGCGAACTGTCGTCACAATGTCGGAGCTTGGCAGCGCCGCGACGCGCATCGGCGAGGTCGTCGGCCTGATCCAGGCGATCGCGGGCCAAACCAATCTGCTGGCGCTCAACGCCACAATCGAGGCTGCGCGGGCGGGCGAAGCCGGCCGCGGCTTCGCGGTGGTTGCCGCCGAGGTGAAGTCACTTGCCAGTCAAACCGCCAAAGCGACAGAGGAGATTGCCGAGCAGATCGGATCCATCCAGTCGGCGGCGGCCGATTCCGCACAGGCGATCGAGCAGGTGAACGCGATCATCCGGGAAATGTCGACAATCGCAACCGCTGTCGCCGTCACCGTGGATCAACAAAACGCCGCCGTCTCGTCGATAGCCGAAGGCGTCAACCGTGCCTCCGACGAAGCGCGCGGCGGCGCCGAGGCGATGAGCCGTGTTGCCGGTGTGACGACCGACGCCCGCTCGACCTCGGCAGATGTCAAGGATTTGGCTGATGCGGTCGCGATCGAAGCGGAAGGCCTCGATGCCGAGGTCCGACGGTTCCTGACCGACGTGCAGGCAGCCTGACCCTTGCAAACCGCGCCACAGCCGCCAATCTGACATTCTGGGCTGACCCGCCGGGGCGCGACCTTGCACCTTTTACGCCTGTCGTTTCGCATCGCGCTCGACGCATTCGAAGCCTTTGTGGCCGATGATGGCTGGGCCATCGCCAGTCACATCGCCTTATCGTCGCTGATGGCACTATTTCCATTCCTCATCGTCGTCACCGCGCTTGCCGGTTTTTTCTTCGGCTCGAAGGAGTTGGGCGACGAAGCAGCGAGAATCCTGCTGGAGACCTGGCCAGCGCAAGTGGCCGAGCCGCTGTCGCAGGACATCAACGGCGTGCTCACAAGCCTGCAAGGCGGCGCACTTACCTTCGGCGCGATATTCGCGGTCTACTTCGCGTCGAGCGGCGTCGAAAGCCTGCGCATCGGACTAAACCGCGCCTACAACATGGCCGAGATGCGGCCGTGGTGGATGCTGCGAATCGAATCGGTCGCGTATGTACTGGTAGGCGCCGTTGCGATCCTCGCCTTTGCGTTTCTTGTTGTCCTGGCGCCGCTGATCTCGGCGGCCGTGGCCAAACTGAGCCCGGCTCTGGAGCCGTTCAGCAATTTGACGACGTTCGTGCGCTATGCCGCGGCTGCGGTCGTGCTGGTCATTGCGCTTTTCATCATTCACCAATGGCTGCCAAGCGGCCGACGGCGGCTTTTCGAAATTGCGCCCGGCATTGCTGTAACGCTCGCGCTTTGGCTCATCAGCGGCGCTATCTTCGGCCGCTATCTGGCGGAATTCGCGTATGGCTATGTGACGATGTACGCCGGTCTCGCCTCGGCGATGATCGCGCTGGTGTTTCTTTATATTTGCGCGTCGATCTTCATCTACGGCGGCGAGTTGAATTCAATCATTAGCAAGTATCGCGTCAGACATTAAGCACCGGCTGCTTCCAAAGCGTCATCGTACGTTTTAAGACCCCTCACCGGCACATTCACCAGCACAGCCATGTTGCCGGGCGGATGCTGGTTCTTCCACATTCGCGTGTGCGCCAGCGGAATCTGGTCCCAGGAAAACACCTCACTCATGCACGGATCGATGCGCTGCTCGAGCACGAAGCGATTTGCCGCACTCGCTTGCTTCAAATGCGCAAAGTGCGAGCCCTGAATGCGCTTTTGCCGCATCCACACGTAACGCGCATCGAAGGTGAGATTGTATCCGGTCGTGCCGGCGCAGAAGACGACCATGCCGCCGCGTTTCACGACAAGGCACGATACGGGGAACGTCTGCTCGCCCGGATGCTCGAACACGATATCGACGTCGCGCTTTCCGGTGACCTCCCAGATCGCCTTGCCGAAGCGGCGCGCTTCCTTGGTCCACGCGTTGAACTCCGGTGAATTGACCGCCGGCATCTGACCCCAGCACTTGAAATCTTTGCGGTTGATGACGCCTTTAGCGCCGAGATTGAGCACGTAATCCGCCTTGGCATCGTCTGAAACGACACCGATCGCGTTCGCGCCTGATGCGGCGACAAGCTGCACGCCGAAAACACCCAAGCCCCCCGATGCACCCCACACCAGCACGTTGTCGCCGGGCTTGAGCGTGTGCGGCGAATGCCCAAACAACATGCGATAGGCGGTCGCGAGCGTGAGCGTGTAACACGCTGCCTCTTCCCACGAGAGATGTTTCGGCTTTTCCATCAACTGCCGCGACTGCACGCGGCAGAATTGCGCGAACGATCCGTCCGGCGTCTCGTAGCCCCAGATGCGCTGCGAGGGCGACAGCAACGGATCGCCGCCGTTGCAGTCTTCATCATCGCCGTCGTCCTGATTGCAGTGGACGATAACCTCGTCGCCGATTTTCCAGCGCTTCACTTTGCTGCCAATCGCCCATACCACGCCCGATGCGTCGGAGCCGGCGATGTGAAACGGCTGCTTGTGGCCGTCGAGCGGAGAGACCGGAACGCCGAGTCCGGCCCAGATGCCGTTGTAGTTGACGCCGCCCGCCATCACCATGACGAGCACCTCGTCGTCGGCGATCGGCCACGTCGGCACCACCTCGAGTTGGAACGATGTCTCGGGCGGACCGTGCCGCTCCTTGCGGATCACCCACGCGTGCATCTTGGGCGGTACGTAGCCGAGAGGCGGGATTTCGCCGATCGCATAAAGGTCCTTCACCTCGGCCGTGGCATTGGCGATTGCGGCGCCGGGCATTTGCACCTCCTTGCGAGGACGGCCCTTTCCTCCAGCCTGTCGCAATTTATGGTGCAACGCAACAAAATCCTTTTGGTGCCCACTGGCATTGAAATTGATGAGAGGTCCGCAAGTGAACTTTTGCTGCCTAAAGCGCATCGGGCTGCACCGTCGAGCGCGTTTCCTGCGGCCCAGAAGCGTCTTCTATGTTATTGCAATGCAATAAAAGAACCGCCACGCTGCGGGTACGAAGGCCAGAAATGACAAGCGAGAAAAATACACGCGACAGGCCGTGGATTTTCCGCACCTATGCGGGCCACTCGACCGCGGCGGATTCCAACGCGCTCTATCGCACGAACCTCGCGAAAGGGCAGACCGGCCTTTCCGTCGCTTTCGACCTGCCGACCCAGACCGGCTACGACAGCGACCACGTGCTGGCGAAAGGCGAAGTCGGCAAGGTGGGCGTGCCGATCTGCCACCTCGGCGACATGCGCTCCCTGTTCGACCACATTCCGCTCACGTCGATGAACACGTCGATGACCATCAACGCCACCGCAGCATGGCTGATGGCGCTTTACATCGCGGTGGGCGACGAACAGGGCGCGCCGCGCGAAAAGCTGCAAGGCACGCTGCAGAACGACATCATCAAGGAATATCTGTCGCGCGGCACCTACGTTTTCCCACCGGCGCCGTCGATGCGGCTGACCAAGGACGTGATCCTTTTCACGACCAGAGAAATTCCGAAATGGAATCCGATCAACGTCTGTTCCTATCATTTGCAGGAAGCCGGCGCGACGCCGGTGCAGGAGCTTGCGTTTGCGCTCGCGATCGCCATCGCGGTGCTTGATACGGTCAAAGCCTCGGGCGAAGTGCCGCCGGAAAAATTCGGCGAGGTGGTCGGGCGCATCTCGTTCTTCGTCAATGCCGGGCT
>DASUKT010000052.1:0-3534 GCA_036278575.1 Pseudolabrys sp.
CTCCTACGACAGCCAGCGCATCGGGCAAGGGCGCGAGAACGCCAAGCAATTCCTCAAGGACAATCCGGACATGGCGGCGAAAATCGAAGCCGCCGTGCGCCAAAATGCGGGGCTCATCGCGGAAGCGATTGTCACCGGCGAAAAGGAAGACGACGCTGACGATGACGAAGCCGCGGAGGCCTGATCGTTGGGAAAGTTGTAAGCGGCAGCGCCAGTGCCAGTGCTTCCGCCGCACGATTTCGGTCCGAGCGTATATCGCCCCCGTCGGCACCCGGCTGCGTAAAGCGGCCGCCACCGAGGACGGGGGCGATGGCGTTTTTGAGAGTATGACTGTCATGGCCGGGCATAGCCCGGCGAAGACGGGCGTGAACGCCCTTTTGTCCCGGCCATCTCGCTTAAGAGGGTAGTGCCGTGCACCCTTATCAGGATCGCCAGGTAAAGTCCGGCGATGACATTTTTGCGATGGCGGCTACAGCGATCTGCCCTTTCTGGACTTAGCCGAACCTCGCCGCTAAATAGACTCCGCCAAAACGATAAGCGGGACGGGGATTTAGCCCCGCGTTCGGCAGCAGGGGCAAGGCGTTCAGGCGTTATGAGCGGCGTCAACGAGATCCGCCAGAGCTTCATCGATTTCTTCGCGCGCAACGGCCATCAGCCGGTGGCGTCCTCGCCGCTCGTGCCGCGCAACGACCCGACCCTGATGTTCACCAATGCCGGCATGGTGCAGTTCAAGAACGTCTTCACCGGCCTCGAGAAGCGCCCCTACAGCCGGGCGGTCACCGCGCAAAAGTGTGTTCGCGCAGGCGGCAAGCACAACGATCTCGATAACGTCGGCTACACCGCGCGCCACCACACCTTCTTCGAGATGCTCGGCAACTTCTCGTTCGGCGACTACTTCAAGGAACGCGCGATCGAGCTGGCCTGGAATCTGGTGACCAGGGATTTCGGCCTGCCGAAAGAACGGCTGCTCGTCACCGTCTATGTCGACGACGACGACGCCTTCAATCTCTGGAAAAAGATCGCCGGGCTTCCGGAGTCGAAAATTCTCCGCATCGCCGGTTCCGACAACTTCTGGGCAATGGGCGACACCGGCCCGTGCGGCCCGTGCTCGGAAATCTTCTTCGACCACGGAGACAAGATTCCCGGCGGTCCGCCCGGCTCGCCGGATGCCGAAGGCGACCGCTTCATCGAAATCTGGAATCTCGTCTTCATGCAGTTCGAGCAGCAGGAAGGCGGCAAGCGCTTGGCTCTGCCGCGCCCCTCGATCGACACCGGCATGGGGCTCGAGCGCATTGCCGCCGTGTTGCAGGGCACGCACGATAACTACGCCATCGACCTGTTCGTCGCGCTGATCGAGGCCATCGCGCATCTGACCGGCGTCGATCCGCACGGCCCGCAGAAGGCTTCCCATCGCGTCATCGCCGACCACTTGCGCGCGTCTGCCTTCCTGATCGCCGACGGCGTTTTGCCATCGAACGAAGGCCGCGGCTACGTGCTCCGCCGCATCATGCGGCGCGCCATGCGCCACGCCGAACTGCTCGGCGCCAAAGAGCCGCTGATGTGGAAATTGGTGCCGGTGCTCAACCGCGAGATGGGCCAAGCTTATCCTGAGTTGATCCGCGCGGAAGCGCTCATCACCGAAACCCTGAAGCTCGAAGAGACGCGCTTCCGCCGCACGCTCGAGCGCGGTCTGTCGATTCTCGACGAGAAGAGCAGGTCGCTGAAGAAAGGCGACATGTTCGACGGCGAGACGGCGTTCACGCTCTACGACACTTATGGCTTTCCCCTCGATCTCACGCAGGACGCGCTCAAGTCGCGCGGCATCTCCGTTGACCTTGCGAGTTTCGAAGATGCGATGGAGCGCCAGCGCGAAAAGGCGCGCGCGTCATGGGCCGGCTCCGGTGAAGCGGCGAGCGACGCGATCTGGTTTGCCTTGCGCGAGAAGGTCGGCGCGACGGAATTTCTCGGCTACGAAACCGAGAGCGCGGAGGGCGTGATCAAGGCGCTGGTGCGCGACGGCAAGGAAGTTGCCGAACTGAAGAAGGGCGAGGCCGGCACGGTCATCGTCAACCAGACGCCGTTCTATGGCGAGAGCGGCGGCCAGGTCGGCGACAGCGGCGAGATGCGCCGCGACGGGGACTCGTTCAAGGTCGCCGACACGCAGAAACACGGCGGCGATCTGTTCGTGCATCACGGCACGATGGCGCAGGGTACGCTGAAAGTTGGCGATCCGCTTTTGCTTGAAGTGGATCATGCCCGGCGCTTCGCCATCCGGCAGAACCATTCGGCGACGCATCTACTGCACGAAGCGTTGCGGCAGGTGCTCGGCGATCATGTCGCGCAAAAAGGCTCGCTGGTCGCGCCCGACCGGTTGCGCTTCGATATCTCGCATCCGAAGCCGATCACGGCGGATGAGCTCGAAAAGGTCGAGGACATCGCCAACGACATCGTGCTGCAGAATTCTGCCGTTACCACCCGGCTGATGGCGCTCGACGATGCGCGCGCATCCGGCGCGCGCGCGCTGTTCGGCGAAAAATACGGCGACGAGGTGCGCGTCGTTGCAATGGGCAGGGGCGGGAATGCAATGGGCTGGTCGGTGGAATTGTGCGGCGGCACGCACGTGCGCCGGACCGGCGACATCGGGCTCGTTTCGGTTTTGGGCGACAGCGGCGTCGCCGCCGGCGTCCGCCGCATCGAGGCGCTGACGGGAACAGCGGCCCGCCATGCGGCGAACAGGCAGATTCAGACGGCCAAGGCCGTCTCCGGCGAACTTAAAGTATCGCTTGAAGATATGCCGGCCCGTGTCGCGGCGTTGCTCGAGGAACGCAAGAAGCTTGAGCGCGATCTATCTGATGCACGCAAGAAATTGGCAATGGGCGGGGGCGCTTCGGCGGCGGCGGCCGACGGGGCACGCCAGGTCAACGGTGTGAAGCTGATCGCCCGTGCGGTTTCAGGCGTCAGTCCTAAGGACCTGCCGAGCCTGATTGATGAAGGCAAGAAGCAGGTTGGCTCGGGCGTGGTCGCGATTGTTGCGGTTACCGACGAGGGCCGGGCCGGCATTGCCGTCGGTGTCACCGAGGACCTGAAGGCACGCTTCAACGCCGTCGACCTCGTACGCAAGGGCGCCGAGGCGCTGGGCGGGAAAGGCGGTGGCGGGCGTCCGGATATGGCGCAGGCGGGTGGACCCGATGGCGCCAAAGCGGATGCGGCATTGAAGGCGGTTGAAGCGGCACTGAGCGGATAACTCCACTTCGTCTTGTGCAGTAAAATGGGCGGAAGCAACTTTCAGGTTCACCGCTGGTCTTCGCCCGGCCGCCTCGACGATATCCTGGCGATGGTCCACGCCGCGTTTGCAGGTCTTGATCCACCATCGGGTGTGCTCAAGGAAACGCTCGACGATCTCGCCGCACGGTTTCGACGCGAGACGTTCCTTGTTGCGCAAGCGAGCCACGAACTTGTCGGCAGTATCTTCTGCGCGCGCAAAGATGCCGGGCTTTATCTCACGCGGCTTGCCGTGCTGCCCGCGTGGCGCCG
>DASUKT010000053.1:0-3225 GCA_036278575.1 Pseudolabrys sp.
CATCGCCGAATGGGGCGGAAAGAAAGCGATCGTCAAATTCAACGACGTCGGGCCGCTGGCGCCAGGCCGCGCCTTCGATTTCAGCCGCGCCGCAATGGAATATTTCGACGGCATAGATCTGGGTGTGCTGCCGCACGTCACGGTGACGCTTCTGCCGCTCGGGCGGGACTATGTGCAAGGTCCGGTTACTGATACGCAACTCGCAGCCATTGAAGCGGAAACCGATGCGGCCGCTCCCGCGCCGGCCCTGTTTATGACGGCAAGCGTTGGCAGCGCTGGATGCGGTTCGACTTTGGCATCGCTACAGCCGATCAGCCTCGACACGATTCAAGCAAAGCTGGTGCGGACCGCTTCACTCGACTTCATCGCGCCCGCCGCAGCAAAAGCCGCCGAACGACCTTTAAACCCCGCTGAGCTGCCGAACGATCTCGGTATAACGGCGCAAGCCGGCGACCTGCCGTAATGCAGCGGCGCGTTCCGTAATATCGGGAACGCGCTATAGTTCTACGCTGGGGCCAGGTGCCTCAGTTCGACGGGCCGACCTTTTCCGCAGGAATAATTCGCGCGCGCCGCCGACCAATCTGGTCTGGTCGACGCTCTTACATTAGCATCGGAGTCGCAATCCTGCCGGCGGCGCGGTTAATCCAGAATGCCCTTTATTTCTTTCAGGGCTTTTGCGTTTGCGGTTTGCATCGCCTTAGGCGCCCATGCCGCGCTGGCGGACGAGGACGACCAGCCCGACAAAAACGGCGTTACCAAGGATTCGATCGCGCATGGATTGCCGGATAACGGCGACCCCGGCGGCGTGCGCGCAAACCTCGCAAAATATGGAATCACCTACGGCTGGACATTCACGGGCGAGATTTTCGGCAACGCATCGGGCGGCACACGGCGCGAAACGATCTTCGAGGACCGCTTCGATGCTCACGTTAAGGCCGATCTTGAAAAGCTGATCGGCGCAAAAGGGTTGAGTTTCTATGTGAGCGGAACGCAAACCGGAGGAAGCGGCGGGCTGCGGCGCGATGCCGTCCCTGCGCTTGCAACGCTCAGCAATATCGAGGCATTGCCTGCCCTGCGCTTGTTCGAGCTTTATCTCGAACAAAAGTTCGCGGACGACAAGGCGTCGCTGCGGGTCGGCCAATTCGCTGCCGATACGGAATTCTTCGTCAGCGACTGGAGCGATATATTCTTCACCAGCGGCTGGCCGTCGATCCTCAACGACGATCTTCCAAGCAGCGGCCCGTCATGGCCGCTTGCAACGCCAGGCGCGCGGCTGAAGATCGAGCCGAACAAAAACTTTGCGCTGCTTGCCGGCCTGTTCAACGGCGACCCGGCCGGCCCCGGCGCTGGCGATCCGCAAGCGCGCGACCACAGCGGTTTGCTGTTTCGCCTGCGCGATCCGCCGTTTCTTATCGGCGAGATGCAGTACAAATATAATCAGGATTCGGGCCTTGCCGGCACGGCCAAGCTCGGCGCCTGGCACCATTTTGGAGATTTCGACGATCGGCGCTTCGACACGAACGGCCTGTCACTTGCCGATCCGTTGAGCAACGGAATGCCGGCGCAGCGCCGGGGCGATTCGGGCATTTACGCGGTCCTCGACCAGCAGATTTATCGTCCGCGCGGCGGCGACGCGAACAAGGGCATCGGCCTGTTCGGCCGCGTTTCGGCAAGCCCGTCCGATCGCAATCTCATCGACTTTTACGCCGACGGTGGCATCGTATTTTCCGGCATGGTTCCATCGCGAGCCGACGACAAGTTCGGTGCGACATTCATCTATTCCCATGTTTCCGACGCCGCCAGCGCGCTCGACAACGATCGGATATCTTTCAGCGGTGTGCCGCAGCCAGTTCGCAGCCACGAATTCATCGTCGAGCTGAGCTATCAGGCGCAAGTCATGCAGGGCTGGACCGTGCAGCCGGATTTCCAATACGTCGTACGCCCGGGCGGCAATATTCCAGATCCGACGACGCCGATGACAGCCATCAAGAACGCCGCGATCTTCGGTTTACGGACGACGATCAAATACTAGGCGACGCGCAACGCCGCGCGGCCGGTGACTTCGCCGCGCTCCACCCGTTCATGAACCGCTTCCGCGTCGGCGAGCGGCCGTACGTCGGTGACCAGCGGCCACACGTCACCGCGCGCAACCAGATCGAAGCAGGTGAGAATCTCCGCACGCGTGACGTAGCGGCTGCCGAGCAGTGACTGCTCTTTCGTCAGCATATCGATGCCGCTCGCCTGGAAAGGCTTGGCGGCCCCGCCGAGCACCACCAGCCGGCCGCGGCGGCCGAGCGCCTTGGCGCCGGTTTCGAGCGTTTCCGTGCTGCACACGTAATCGATGACGACATCGGCACCCGCGCCATGCGTCAGGTCGAACAAGGCTTGCGTCATCGCGGCGCCGCGCGTGGTCACGACTTCATCGGCGCCGGCCTTGCGGCAAGCGTCCCCCTTGTCGGCAGCGGTATCGACGGCAATCACGTATGCGTTGGCCCACTTCGCCATCATCACCTGATGGATGCCGACGCCGCCGCCCGCGCCGATCACCGCGACCGTTTCGCCGCCTTTCACCTCGGCACGACGCAACACCTTGAACGGGGTCGCCAGCGCATCGGTGATGACGCCCATTTCGGCCGGATGCTTTTTGTAATCGAGCGTCTCGGGATATTTGATGAAGATGTGCGCCGGCAGCTTGATGTATTCCGCGTAGCCGCCGTCGCATTCCATGCCGACATTGCCGCCTGTGTTGAGGCAAAGCGGCTCGAGGTTCGACAGGCAGTAACGGCAGTGGCCGCAGTTCAGATAGTAGTACGCCGTTACACCGTCGCCGGGTTTAAGACCCGAAACACCTGCTCCAATCGCGACGATCTCGCCACTGATCTCGTGTCCGATGATACGGGGGAATGTCGCCTTCCGCCGTCCGGCCTTGATGTGCTGGATCGTCAGGCCGGAGCCGCAGGTGAGAACGCGCGCAACCGCTTCGCCCGGCCCGGGCGTTGGATCGGACACGGTTGTCATCTCGAACGGGAGATTCGGCCCCCGCAGCACCATCGCTTTCATTGAAATTTCCCCTGACCTACCCAAAAGCTTGCCATGTCATAACGGCTGGCGGAAATTGACAAGACACGCGAAGCAGGCGGCGGGAAAATGCTCAATGCGGCCATGGTCGGTCTGGGGCGCTGGGGCCAGACCATCCTCAATTCCATCCAGGGCAAAAGCGGCCGC
>DASUKT010000054.1:0-2616 GCA_036278575.1 Pseudolabrys sp.
TGGCGCACGACCAGCACGTCGGGGTGCATCGCGTTCAAGGTCATCGCGGTGTCGATCAGGGTCTCGCCCTTGCGCATGGACGAGACCGCGACCGCCATGTTGACGACATCGGCGCCGAGCCTTTTCCCGGCGACCTCGAACGAAGTGCGGGTGCGGGTCGAATTCTCGAAAAAGCAGTTGATCAGGGTGCGGCCGCGCAGGGTCGCGCGCTTCTTGTCGGCCTGCCGGTTCAATTCGACATAGCCGTCCGCGACATCGAGCAGGTGCGCGATATCCTCCCGGCTCAGCCCCTCGATGCCAAGCAGATGCCGGTGCGCGAAACGGTGGTCCTGCATAAAGCCGGGACTATACGGCGCAGGGCGGAAAAGCCAACAGCCCGCGATCCCGACCCGCGGGGAAGCGCATTTCGCCGACCGCATTGGGCCATACGTCGTAGGGCGGAAAAGCGCAGCGCCTTCCGCCGATCGGATCGCCCGTGCACTGGCGGATTACGCTGCGCTTATCCGCCCTACACGGAGCGCCCGTTACATCACCTCGAATGGCCGCCGGCATGGGCCTAAGAGCCTTTTTTGTGGGCGCCAAGACGCTTCACCAGCTCCTGCTGCTTACGGAAGGCGTCCGGGATGCTGCCGTATTTGAGAGACTGCGTGCAGTCGTCGAGTGCCCGCTTCAACTCTTTCAGCTGCATATAGGCATAGCAGCGATTGTTATAGCTCACAGCAACATCGGCTCTTGAGGTTCTATTCGGATCGTATAGAAACGTGTATTTGTTCAGAACGCGCAACGCACTCTGGTCGTCGTGCCGGTTGAAGTAAATCATCGACAGATCGATCGCGGCCGAAGACGCAAAATAACCTTCGGAATCTGCTACTTTTGTCAAATCCCGAAGCGCGTCGTCTGGCTTTCCGGAAGCACGATAGACAACGCCGCGCCAGTACCGGGCGATTGGGTTGCCCGTGCTGTTTATCGCATCGGTACAGGCCTGCGCCGCCTCAGCATAATGCTTCAGCTTATAGTAGCCATAGCAAATATATTGCTGATTCCAGGGCAATCCTAGTGTCACGGCAGCCTTCTCGAAGGCTATCATATTGACAAATTGATGCTGCTTCTCTGCCGCCCCCGCAAGTTTCTCAAAGATGTCGGCGATGGCCGAATCCTTTTCGTCCTCACTCGGGAACGGCTGCGAGCGCGCATGAATTAATGCCTCATTATATTTTGCTACTTCATTCTGGTAAAATCCTTTGTGATGCCAGGACTCGGCGACGAGCTCATCGACAACGTAGTTGCCACGGCCGCCCGGCTTGTCTTCTCGCAGCTGGGTGTCGCTGTGCATATTGCTGGCCGCGAGTTGGAGGATGGCTCCGGAATAGGTGTCGCCCCCGCTCGTTGCCAGCATGGAAGAGACAATCCGTTTGACAGCAAGACTGAACTGATACTGATCGGTGTGGTCGTATAGCTGCAACGCATCTACAACATGCCGTTCGAGTGCGGGAGTCACCCATTTTTGCATGACGGCGACGACGCACTTCTCCCGATCGCCGCCGCGCGCGCCGCAGCCGACCGAAGCCGTGCTCAGCAAGTACCGATAAAGGTCGAGATACAGCAGCTTCAACGGCGAGAACTCAGGCGCCTTGCCGGCGTACTTGTCAACGAACGCGTACATCGCCGCAATCGTCCCGCCCCAACGCGGTTGCAAGGTGCTGAGCGCGATGTCATAAAGCCGATAGTACGCAGGATGTTTTGCCGCGGCATCATCGAACGCGGCGAGAAACGCTTGCGACAGACCGTTGCCTTGCAGAATACGAAGCTTCAACCAAAAGCTGTACGGGTTACGGTTGTCCAGGCGTATCGCCGCGTTGACGTCGGCGAGCGCTTTCGTCATTTGCTCGGCAAACGCAGCCATGCGCTCAGGACTGGTGTTGGCGGCAAAGTCATGACCGCGTTTGGCCCAGCCTGTATGAACATGATATCGAGCCCGGAGAAGCAACGGGATCGGATCGGTCGAATTTTTTGCGACCCATTCGGAAAGCCGCTGGCCGAGCTGGGGTGCAGTTTCATACGTCACGCTGTTGACGAAAGCGTCGAACGGATAATAACGCCAGTTCTGCGTTTGGCTGTGCGCAAGGACGTCCGCCGTGATCCGCTCGGCGGTTGCGAAATCAGCCGCCATGACCGCATCACGTACGCGCAAGGCCTTGCGGTCTGTCGATTCACTCGTTCCCAGCTTGACGTGCAGGCTCGCGACGCGCCTGGAGATCTGTGACGAGAGGCTCTCCGAATCAGGCCCGCGCAACGCAAACCACGCGGCCGAAACCAACACCGCCCCGGCTGCGACGAACAGCGCGCCGATTACATATGAGCGGCCAATGCGAATGTTCATAGGCGCCTTCCCGGGCGGCGTGGCTCTCGGCCGAGAGCCTTGCGCGCACGCATCCGAGCTACACTACACCGCCTCGACCGACCCGATCTCCCTCAACGCCATAGGGCGGAAAAGCGCAGCGCCTTCCGCCGAGCACCGCAAAACCCATGCATGGCGGATCGCGCTGCGCTTATCCGCCCTACGCCGAGCGTCCGCTAAACCGCCTCGATCGGCTTTACCTCCTTCAACCGCGGCAG
>DASUKT010000055.1:0-5373 GCA_036278575.1 Pseudolabrys sp.
AGTCGCGTATGATCAAGGCCACGGGCGATCTCGTCAGCATTGAGATAGACAAGTCCGGGCCTTGGCACGTCGAAGTGCTTATTGGCAAAGCTTGTCTTGCCGGCGCCATTCGGCCCGGCAAGAATGATAACCTCCGCCACGGCTACAACGACTTATTACCCCTCTCCGCCTCGACATAAACCTCATTCCCCATCTGCCGGAATTTCTCCGACATCCGACGCATCCCGGCTTCGGCCTCATCCTTCGAGACGGCGCTGCGCGCCTCCTCAGGATGAGGAGAGAGGGTGTTGCGGGCGTCGGGATAAAGCGCGGCCTTCTCGTTGTCGGTGAGGCTTTCCGCGTACTCGCGCACGTCGGCCGTAATCTTCATCGAGCAGAACTTGGGTCCGCACATGGAGCAGAAATGCGCGACCTTGTGCGCTTCCTTCGGTAGCGTCTCGTCGTGGTATTCGCGCGCCGTCTCGGGATCGAGCCCCAGGTTGAACTGGTCCTGCCAGCGGAATTCGAAGCGCGCGCGCGAGAGTGCGTCGTCGCGCAGTTGCGCCGCCGGGTGGCCCTTGGCGAGGTCGGCGGCGTGCGCGGCGATCTTGTAGGCAATCACGCCTTCTTTCACGTCGTCGCGGTCGGGCAGGCCGAGATGCTCCTTCGGCGTCACGTAGCAGAGCATCGCGGTGCCGAACCAGCCGATCATCGCGGCGCCAATGGCCGACGTGATGTGGTCGTAGCCGGGCGCGATGTCGGTCGTCAGCGGCCCGAGCGTATAGAACGGCGCCTCGCCGCATTCCTTGATCTGCTTCTCGACATTGACCTTGATCTTGTGCATCGGCACGTGGCCGGGGCCTTCGATCATCACCTGGCAGCCTTTGCCCCAGGCGACTTTCGTCAGTTCGCCCAAAGTTTCGAGCTCGGCGAACTGCGCGCGGTCGTTGGCGTCGGCGATCGAGCCGGGCCGCAATCCATCGCCGAGCGAGAACGAGACGTCATACTTGCGCATGATGTCGCAAATCTCGTCGAAGCGCTCGTAGAGGAAGGACTCCTTGTGCCGCGACAGGCACCACTTCGCCATGATCGAGCCGCCGCGCGAGACGATGCCGGTGACGCGGCTGGCGGTGAGATGGATGTAGCCGAGGCGCACGCCGGCGTGGATGGTGAAATAATCGACGCCCTGCTCGCACTGCTCGATCAGCGTGTCCTTGTAGCATTCCCAGTCGAGCTTGACGGGGTCGCCGTTCACCTTCTCCAGCGCCTGGTAGATCGGCACCGTGCCGATCGGAATCGGCGCGTTGCGGATGATCCATTCGCGCGTGTTGTGGATGTTGCGCCCCGTCGAGAGGTCCATCACCGTGTCGGCGCCCCAGCGGATCGCCCACACCATCTTCTCGACTTCTTCTTCGACGGAAGACGTGACGGCCGAGTTGCCGATATTGGCGTTGATCTTGGTCAGGAAGTTGCGGCCGATGATCATCGGCTCGAGCTCGGCGTGGTTGAGGTTCGAGGGGATGATGGCGCGCCCGCGCGCGACCTCATCGCGCACGAATTCCGGGGTGATAAATAGAGGAACCGAGGCGCCGAAGCTTTCGCCATCCTTTTGCGCCCATTCCGCACGCTCAAGCTGCTTCTTGCGCCCGAGGTTTTCGCGCTCGGCGATGTAGATCATCTCCTTGGTGATGACGCCCGCGCGCGCCCATTCGAGTTGGGTGAGGGGGTGTTGGCCGTCGGCCGAGAGAGGCACCGATTTGCCGCTCGCCGCAGCCAACTCCCTCCCCCCCTGTGGGGGAGGGTTGGGGAGAGGGGTACCGGTGGCGGTCACGGAACGACCCCCACCCCGGCTCGCTTCGCTCGCCGACCCTCCCCACAAGGGGGAGGGTGAAGAAAGAGACGCGGGGGAGGGTGAAGAAGAGACCGCCCGCCAGGGCTTCGGCGTGTTGGGAAAATTGCGCGCCAAATGCGTGCCGGTGACATTGCCATTATCGATCGGCTGGATGGTGCGGCCTTCGTATTCCTCGACGCCGCCGCGCTCCTTCACCCATTCGACGCGGGTGCGCGCGAGGCCCTTCTCCACGTCGATCGTGACATCCGGATCGGTGTAAACGCCGGTCGTGTCGTAGACCGGCAGCGGCGCTTCGCCCGATGACGCATCGAGCGCGATCTCGCGCAGCGGCACGCGCAGATTGGGCGCTGCATCCGGCGCCGAATAAATCTTGCGCGAAGCGGGCAGGGGTCCGGTCGTGACCTTCGGCGTGACGAGATCGGCAGGGGCGACGGGCTTGTTCATTATCGTGTCTCCTTGTCGAAAGCCGCGCTCACGGCGCATAGCCTTTGAAGGTGAAAAAGGCGCCGAGCACGAGGAAGAAAACGCCGGCGCCATGGAAGAAGCCGCTGCTCATGAGCATGGCGCCGCCGACTTGCGAAACGAACTGCGGCGCGATGAGACGAAACGATCCGGCGCAGGCGAAAAACCAGCCGAGCAGTGTGACGGCAAGGCGCCAGTCGCGCGTCCAGACGTGATGCGCGTTCAGGATAATGAGTCCGGCGAGCAGAAGCAGAACGCCGGAAAAGTAGATGAAGGTGTAGCCGGTCAGGAATTGTCCCGCCAGTTGGTGATAGCTTGCGGGGCTCAGCAACATCCCGAGCCCCATGGCGCAGAAGATCGGACCGACAAGCCGCGCAATCGCTTGCGCCGTTTCTTCGGGTGCATCGTATCCTCTGGCCACAAAAGCAAAGCCGTCGCCGGTCGACTTGCTTTCGGTAGCCGCGGGTTTGTTCATGACGCGCTCCTTTTTTCCGGCATCGAACGAATATAGCCGAGGACGCACCGCCCGCGGCAGAGGGCGGCCTCGATCGATGTCGGTATGGCCGGAAAAATCGGAGTGATGCATCGCGTCCTGTCCCTTCGCCGGCATGACCCGGATCAGGTTCAAAGGGTCGCCGCATGTTCAGCGGCCTCTCAGCCCCTCGCGGGGCCCCCCTCGGAACGAGAAATCTAATCTATGACGGGGGCAGGGCATGTCAATGCGCCCTGTGACAGCTCTGACCGCTCAATTTTGCCGTGATTGCGGTGAGCGGGCGGAAAGTCCGGTTCAACCGCCGATCGAATGATGATGCGGCGGAACGGACGCTCAGTTGTGTGTCGAGACAGCGCTGCGCCGCTTGTGAACCACGGCTACGTCGTCGCTGTACACGCGTTGCCATCCGGGCATGCGATCGAGCAACGCCACAGCCGGCGTATCGGGGGTCAGGAGCGTGGCGCCAATCCCGTAATCGTCCAGCATTTTCACAAGTCCGGGTATATCCCGCAGAGCGATGGCGCGGCTGTAATCGCGAATGAAGTCGGCGCCATACAGTTCGCCGCGTCCGTCAATGAAGGGCGGAATGCCGGCATAGATTAGATAACCGCCGAAGCTGTAGTCGTTGAACACCGGCCCGGATTTGGCCAGGCCGGCAGCTTCGATTGCGGCTTGCGGCGTGTTGCCGACTGCAGGCGCGACCGGCTGCGTGGCCACGTGGACGGTTGCAACAACGGTTGCGACGATTGCCGCAACGCCGAGGCCGGGCACAAGCGGTTGACGTCCGGCGTTGTGGCTCGATCCGAATTTGCGCGCCAGCGGTGCAGCGAGATAAAGCGGCGCCAGCATCGCCAGCAGGTCGGCGTTGCGGGTGTGCGCCAGCGCAAGATGCAGCAGGCCGAGCACGACGAGTGTGCGCAACGGCGGCAATGTAAGGCCGCGCGACGCGGCGAAGATGCCCAACAGCAGCACGATTTCGAACGCACGGAGATGCGCGAAATTTTGCGGCTTCCATTCCTGTATCAGGTTCAGAGCATCGCCCAATCCCAATGTTTTCAAGGGAATCAGCAGCGAGTGATAACCGTAAGGCGTGAGGCAACACGCAAAGATCGCCAGGACGGTGAACGGAGCCCAGCGCAGAATGATGCTCGCCCACGCGCGGCGGTTCTTTCCCAGGACAAGTGCTTCGAGGACGGCCGGGCCGATCAATCCGAGACCCGCAATGACGCTGCCGTGCAAATTTGCCCACAGAACGAGCAGCGGAAGCGCAAGGTAAGGAGGTCCCGATTGCCGATCCATCGCGCGGACGAGCGCGCCCGTCCAAGCCACCATGACCGGAAGCACGAGAACGTGGGGGCGTGCCAGCATATGGGGCGTGACCAGAGTCAAAGCCGCTAACGTCAACACCAGCGCGGGAACAGGCTTTAACGCGCGCAGCAGCAAATGGCTCAACAAGCCGAATGCGAGCCCAATTGCGGCTGCCGCAAGAACAACGATTCCTGTCCAGCCTGCGGCCGCAAAGGCCGCCGCGTAGATCAGCTCCGATAACCACTCGAACGCGATCCAGGGTGCGCCACGCATTGTGAACGAAAACGGATCAGTCCACGGCACGGCGTCGTGCTGGAAAATCCAGCGTCCGGCGGCGATTTGCCAGTACGTATCCGGATCGCTGAGCAGGTGGGGCGGGTAAGCAACCATGAGCGTGTAGACGCTCACGCCGACGAGCAGCGGCATCGCGGCCGCGACCGAAAAGAGTTTGGCATCGATGCGGGCGATCTGTCCGTGCATAGGCCGGCAGCATAGTCAGGGCGCGTTAAGTCTTCTTTTACGCACTGACGGCCGGCATTAGCGGCCTTGTGCATTACCGCTCATGCGTGCAACTCGGTGAAGCGGAAAACGCGGGCCATCCGCGGCCGAGAGCTTTCAAATCCCGATCGCCGCTTTCACGTTTGCCGGCGAGAGCGGCAGGTCGCGGATACGAACGCCGGTTGCATGTGCGACGCCATTGGCGATCGCCGCAGCCATCGGTCCTTGTCCGGCTTCGCCGGTGCCGAGGAACGGCTGGCCGGGCCGGTCGATGACGTGTACCTCAACGCTCACCGGCAAATTCGGAAAGCGCAGGATCGGATAGCTCGACCAGTCGCGGCTGGTGATGTCGCGCGCGTTGAAGGTGACGTGCTCGAGCGTCGTCCAGCTCGCCGATTGCACGATCGCGCCTTCGATCTGGTTGCGGATGCCGTCGTGATTGACAGCCTGCCCGCTGTCGACCGCGGCGACGACGCGGCCAAGCGTGATCTCGCCGGTCTCGTGTTCGACCGTCAGCTCCAGCGCGATGGCGCAATAGGCGGCAAGATTTTTGTAGCGCGCAAAGGCAAAGCCGTGGCCGTGGCCGCGTGCGAGCTTTTCCTTCAGGCCCCAGCCGAATTCTTCCGCCGCTTTGTCGATTACGTCGCGCGCGCGCGAATCCTCGAGATGCCGCAGCCGGAATTGAACCGGATCGGCCTTCGCCGCCGCGGCAAGCTCGTCGATGAAGCTCTCGACGGCGAACACGTTGTGATAGGCGCCGAGCCCGCGCAGCGCCGAAACG
>DASUKT010000056.1:0-17077 GCA_036278575.1 Pseudolabrys sp.
GCGATGGTGCATGCCGGCTTGATCAATTAATGTCGTCACGCCTTTAAGTTTGCGCGAGACTGGTGCGCTGCTTCAAAAGGGGGTCGATATGTTTGAGGACTTCAAGAAATTTGCATTGCGCGGAAACGTCGTCGATCTGGCGATCGGCGTTATCATCGGTGCGGCCTTCGGTGCTATCGTTAATTCAATGGTCGCAGACGTTATTATGCCGGTTGTCGGCGCGATTACCGGCGGCGTCGATTTCTCGAACTATTTTCTTCCGCTCTCGGCCAAGGTCACCGCCGCGACCTTGGATGAGGCGAAAAAGCAAGGTGCCGTATTGGCTTGGGGCCATTTCATAACGCTGCTCATCAATTTCATCATCATTGCCTGGATTCTTTTCCTCCTCATCCGCGGCATGAACAGGCTTTTTCGTAAGGAGGAGGCGAAGCCCGCGGGTCCGACGAAGACCGAGGAATTGCTCACCGAAATTCGTGATGCAATCAAAGCGAAGTAATCTCAAACGGCATGGCCAACAAACCGGAGCGGCGTTTCAAGATCGTCGCCGACAACCGCAAGGCACGATTCAATTACGAGATCGGCGAAACCTACGAAGCCGGTATCGCGCTCACCGGCACAGAGGTGAAGTCGCTTCGTAATGGCAAAGCCACCATCGCGGAGTCCTATGCCGACGCCCGCGGGGGCGAGATCTGGCTCATCAACGCGAATATTCCGGAGTACCTGCAGGGCGGCCGTTACAATCAGCCGCCCAAGCGGCCGCGCAAGCTTTTGCTGCACAAACGGCAAATCAACAAGCTTTCCGGCGCGGTCGACCGAGAGGGCATGACGATCGTCCCGCTCAAGCTTTACTTTAACGAAAAAGGTCGAGCAAAAGTCGAGATTGCCTTGGCTAAAGGCAAGAAATTGCACGACAAGCGCGAGACGCTCAAAAAACGGTCGTGGGAGCGCGAACGCGGCCGCCTTTTGCGGCAAAAGGGGTGACGAAGGATTAACGATGCCTGTTCCGGCGAAGCTCGATCATTGCGTTATTCACGTCAGCGATTGGGAACGCTCGAACGAATTTTACAGCGAGGTGCTCGGCGCAACGCTTGTGCAACGGCCTGCCGGATGGGCGTACCGGTTTGGCGACAAGCAGCTCAACGTGCACGGGCCGGGCGTGAAGCCGGCCGAGGTTGCGCGGCTGCCGGTGCAGCCGGGCAATAGCGATCTTTGCTTCGAGTGGGACGGGCCGATTGAAGGCGCGATCGAGCATCTGAAGGCGCACGGGATTGCGGTCGAACGTGGGCCGATGCAGCGCTTCGGTGCTAAAGGGCAGGGCACCAGTGTTTACTTCCGCGACCCGGATGGATCGCTGATGGAATTCATGTCGTATGAGGACACGCGGCGATGACCGATACCGCCACCAATCCGAACGTTCTGCCAAACAATATTCCCGTGCCGCAGGATGATGGAGCTGCCAGGCATCTCACCGGCATGGCGCTGCCGGATATTGCCTTGGCGGCGACCAGTGGGCCGCCAGTGAATTTGTCGCGCCTCAAAGGTCGCACGGTCGTTTACATTTATCCGCGCACCGGCGTGCCTGGCGTCGCCAATCCGGACGGCTGGGACATGATCCCCGGCGCGCGAGGCTGCACGCCGCAGTCCTGCTCATTCCGGGATCATGCCGGTGAACTGAAGGGGCTCGGGGTTCGGCAACTGTTCGGTCTTTCGACTCAGGACACCACCTATCAGCGCGAGGCCGCGGAGCGGCTGCATCTGCCATTTCCGCTTTTGTCGGACGAGAAGCTGGAGCTGACAAAAGCCATGAAGCTTCCGATTTTCGTTGCCGGCGGCATGACGCTGCTCAAGCGGATGGCATGGGTGATCGACGGCGGAGTTATCGCCAAAGCGTTCTATCCGGTGTTCCCGCCAGACAAGAACGCAGTCGAGGTAATCGCGTGGATTCAGGAATCGAGATAGGCGCGCACTCCCGCAAAGACCCCGCGGAACATTTCAGGCGTCAGCACGCCTGTGTTCGTGTTGTAACGCGAGCAATGATAGCTGTCGAAAAGCGTCAGGCCGCCGATTTCGTGCCGGCCACCGTGCTTGAAAGGCGCGGACGATTTTTTGACGCCGAGCGCGGTGACCACGGTTTCGTGGGCGATGCGGCCGAGCGCGACGAGTGCGCGCAGCTTCGGCATTTCGGCTAGCGTCGGTTTAAGAAAGTCGCGGCACGTGTTGATCTCCGCGGGCGTAGGCTTGTTCTCCGGCGGCACGCAGCGCACGGCATTGGTGATGCGACAGTCAATCAGTCGCAGTCCGTCATCGGGCCGCGCCTCATATTTGCCGTCAGCAAAGCCATAGCGCGTCAGTGTGTCGTAGAGCAGGACGCCGGCGTAATCGCCTGTGAAAGGGCGGCCCGTTCGATTAGCCCCCTGGAGGCCCGGCGCGAGGCCGACGATCAGGACGCGGGCTTCGCGGGGCCCAAATGAAGGCACGGGAGCGTTGAACCAGATTGGCTCTCGTTCCCGCCAAACGTTTCGGAATGCAACCAAACGCGGACAGCGCGGACAGTCACGCCCGGGCTTGCTGCCTGCGGCCATGCTGGCGCCCGGGCTATTCGTCCTCGAACTCGTCGTCATCGGCCGTGCCCGCCCGCTGCGGCGAGGCCGGCCGTTGCAGGAATTGCGGCGTATGCGATCGCGGCTCGCGGCCCTCGCGCGCCGGCCGCTCGCCCGGATCGCGTCCGATCTTGGATTGCATTTCGACGATATCAACGAAGATGTCGGCTTGACGCCGCAGTTCGTCGGCAACCATTGGCGGCTGCGTTGAAACCGTCGACACCACCGTCACGCGTACGCCGCGCCGCTGGACGGCTTCGACCAGCGAGCGAAAGTCACCGTCGCCGGAGAAGAGCACCATGTGATCGATGTGGCCCGCGATCTCCATGGCATCGACCGCAAGTTCGATGTCCATGTTGCCTTTGACTTTGCGGCGGCCGGTCTGGTCGACGAATTCCTTGGTCGCCTTCGTAACGACCGAATAGCCATTGTAGTCGAGCCAGTCGATGAGCGGGCGTATCGAGGAATACTCCTGATCCTCGATGACGGCCGTGTAGTAGAACGCGCGCAGCAAATAACCGCGCGACTGGAATTCGCGAAGCAAACGCTTGTAATCGATATCGAAGCCCAACGTCTTGGCGGTCGCGTAAAGATTGGCGCCGTCGATGAACAACGCGATTTTTTCAGTTGGGACAGCCATGACTGCTCTCTGGTGATGAAACCTGGATTTCCGACCCGCTTCGGCCCGGCGATCGATCACCCGGCCGCCGGCAGTTTTGCCGCGATTGGAGGTCAAAGGTGCCGCTGGTTAAATCGGCAAACACCCACGCAATGAAGGACTCCGGGAAATTCGGCCGGATAGGCCTTAATGCGCTTCCCGATGTTTGCGTAACAGACGTGTTTGGCTAAACCAAGACAAAAATACTTGAATTTCAGGAATGTCAGGGATACGTAACACACGCCTTTCGCGAAAAGTTCCACCCAAAGGAGCGGCGCTTCGATGGCCCGTGTCACAGTAGAAGATTGCATCGACAAAGTTGAGAACCGGTTTGATCTCGTATTGCTTGCGAGCCACCGGGCGCGGATGATTTCGTCCGGATCGCAGATCACGCTTGACCGCGACAACGACAAGAACCCGGTCGTCGCGCTGCGTGAAATTGCCGAGACAACGGTGTCCCCCGGCGATCTGAAGGAAGATCTCATTCACAGTCTGCAGAAATACGTTGAGGTCGACGAGCCTGAGCCCGAGGTCCCGCTGATCGGGGCCTCCGCGGGCGCTGGCGTGGACTCCGACGATACCGAGGTCACGGCCGATCGAATGACCGAGGAAGAGCTGCTGAAGGGACTGGAGGGTCTCACCCCTCCGGAAGAGCAGCCGGAAGACGAGGCCGAGTAACCGATCCCGCTGATGGTTACCAGTTTGACGGCCCGGCAAAGTCCGGGCCGTCTGCTTATCAAAACCTCAATATCTGCGATGCATTGTCTTGCCCCGGCCGCAAAACGGCATGATATCTTTGGGCGGAACTGCCGTCCGAATGCCGACACAAGACGCCGAACCGAAGGTCATGGCGCGCGTACAGAACAAGCTTCCGCGGGTTCAAAAGCGGCCCCCGCCGAAGGGTCCGCTTGACCAAAATCTTACTAATTCATCTCAAGCTACTGGGAAAACACAGGTTTTGCGCAAGCCGCAGATGATGCGGCAGTACGATTTGGTGGAGCGGGTGCGCCGCTATAACCCGAACACCAACGAGGCCTTGCTCAACCGCGCGTACGTCTACGCGATGAAGGCGCATGGCGAGCAGATGCGCGCCTCCGGCGATCCCTATTTCTCGCATCCGATCGAAGTTGCCGCGATCTTGACCGATCTGAAGCTTGATGACGCGACCATTGCCGCGGCGCTGCTGCACGACACGATTGAAGATACAGAGGCAACGCGGGCGGAAATCGACAGCCTGTTCGGTTCTGATATCGGCGCGCTTGTCGACGGCCTGACCAAACTCAAAAAGCTCGACCTCGTCACCAAAGAAGCGAAGCAGGCGGAAAACCTGCGCAGGCTTCTGCTGGCGATCGCAAACGACGTTCGCGTGCTGCTGGTGAAGCTCGCGGACCGTCTGCACAACATGCGCACGCTTGACTTCATGCCTGTCGAAGCGCGCCGCCGCTCCGCCGAAGAGACGCTGGAGATTTACGCGCCGCTCGCCGGCCGCATGGGCATGCATGAAATGCGCGAGGAACTGGAGGATCTGGCATTTCGCGAGATCTATCCGGAGGCCTACAAGGTCGTGAGCGAACGGCTCAACGCTCTCGCCGAGCGCCACATCCACCTCATCAACGAAATCGAAAAGCAGCTCACGAAAAAACTCGCCGATCAGGGCATCGAGGCGGCCGTCAGCGGCCGGCGCAAGCGCGCTTATTCGATCTGGCGCAAGATGGAACGGAAGTCGGTCGGCTTCGAGCAGCTTTCCGACATTTTCGGATTCCGCGTCGTGGTGAAAACGATTTCCGATTGCTATCGGGCGCTCGGCATCATCCATACGACATGGCCGGTCGTGCCGGGCCGCTTCAAGGATTACATCTCGACGCCCAAGCAGAACGAGTATCGTTCGATCCACACGACGCTGATCGGTCCCGGCAAGCAGCGCGTGGAGCTGCAAATCCGCACCACCGAAATGCATGACATTGCCGAATACGGCATCGCGGCGCATGCGTTGTACAAGGACGACGCCGGTTCTCCGACGGAGATGCTGTCGCGGGAATCAAGCGCCTATGCCTGGCTGCGCCGCACGATCGAGCTGTTGGCCGAAGGCTCGAATCCGGAGGAGTTCCTCGAGCACACCAAGCTCGAGCTTTTTTACGACCAAGTGTTCTGCTTCACGCCGAAAGGAAAGCTGATTGCCTTGCCGCGTAAGGCGACGCCGATCGACTTTGCCTACGCCGTGCATACCGATGTCGGTAATACGGCGGTCGGCTGCAAGATCAACGGACAGATCGCCCCGCTGGTCTCGGAAATCGACAATGGCGATGAAGTGGAGATCATAACCTCCAAGGTTCAGCCGGCGCCGCCGGCTGCCTGGGAATCGATTGTCGTCACCGGAAAAGCGCGCGCCGCCATCCGCCGGGCCACGCGTGCGGCTGTGCGGGCGCAATACACGGGACTCGGCCGCCGCATGGTCGAGCGCCTCTTTTACCGCGCCAAGATCGCCTATTCGGACGAGAAGCTGACGGCGGCCTTGCCGCGGCTCGCCCGAACCTCGATCGAAGAAGTCATGGCCGCGGTCGGCCGCAGCGAAATGAAGGCTTCCGACGTGGCGCGTGCGATGTACCCCGACTACAAGGAAGAGCGCGCGGCCGCCTTGGCCAAGCGGCAAAAAGCGGAAAGTGGCTGGTTCGGCCTGAAAAGGCTTTCGGCGGTGAAGTTCAAAATTCCGGGCATGAGCGCCGGCCCCGACGGCAGCACAAGTGCGGCGATCCCGATCCGCGGCATCAACACGGATTTGCCGGTGCGTTTCGCGCCGGACGGCGGCGCGGTCCCTGGCGATCGCATTGTCGGCATTCTGACACCGGGCGAAGGCATCACGATCTATCCCATTCAGTCGGCCGCCCTCAGCGAGTTCGAGGACAATCCCGAACGGTGGCTCGACGTGCGCTGGGACGCGGATGAGCGGGCGCCGCGGCGTTTTCCGGCGCGTGTCACTGTGCAGTCGGTGAACGAGCCGGGCTCGCTTGCGCAAATCGCGCAGGTGATCGCCGAACACGACGGGAATATCGACAATATCCGCATGACCAGACGGGCGCCCGATTTCACCGACGTGTTGATTGATCTTGAGGTCTACGACCTGAAGCATCTCACCGCCATCATTGCGCAACTGCGGGCCAAGCCGATGGTGGCGAAGGTGGATCGGGTAAACGGCTAGATGTCCACGTACCTCCGTCTCGGCGTCAATGTCGACCACGTGGCCACCATCCGGAACGCGCGCGGCGGCCGTCACCCGGATCCGGTGCGGGCGGCGAAATTGGCGATTGCCGCCGGGGCCGACGGCATCACCGCGCACTTGCGCGAAGATCGCCGGCACATTCGCGATGACGATATCGCGCGGCTAAAGGCCGAGATCGGCAAGCCGCTTAATTTCGAGATGGCGGCGACTGACGAAATGATCGCGATTGCCGCCAGGACGAAACCGCACGCCGCCTGTCTCGTGCCGGAGAAGCGCACGGAGCGCACCACAGAGGGCGGTCTCGACGTCGTCCGTCAAGCGGCGCAACTTGTGCCGGCCGTGGCGGAGCTCAAGCGAAACGGCATTCGCGTGGCGTTGTTTATCGGTGCCGCACCCGAGCAAATCGAGGCGGCGGTACATGTCGGCGCGCCCGTCGTCGAGTTGCATACCGGGTCCTGGTGTGACGCGGTCATGGAGGGCCGGCTGCGGGAAGCGGAATCGGAATGGCAACTGCTGCGCGGCGGGGCTTTGCGGGCGAAGCAACTGGGACTGGAAGTCCATGCCGGCCACGGGCTGGACTACGGAACGGCGGAGAAAATCGCTGCACTGCCCGAAGTCGTCGAGCTCAATATCGGACACTTTCTCATCGGTGAATCGGTGTTCGAGGGACTTTACGAAACGATACGTGCGATGAGGCTGGCAATGGACCGCGGCCGCGCGCACGCAAAAGCGACAGCTTTATGATCATCGGTATTGGTTCGGATATCGTCGATGCGCGTCGCATCGAGCAGACGCTGAAGCGTCACGGCGACCGGTTTCTCGATCGTATTTTCACCGCCACGGAACGGGCGAGGGCGGAGGCCCGTGCAAATCGCGTGGAGACCTACGCCAAGCGCTTTGCCGCCAAGGAAGCTTGCGCCAAGGCGCTCGGTACAGGTTTCCGGAAAGGGGTCTTTTGGCGCGATATGGGAGTTGTCAATCTGCCAAGTGGCCGTCCGACCATGCGGCTTACCGGCGGCGCGCTGAAGCGCTTGCAGGCGATCACCCCCGCAGGATGCGGCGCACGCATCGATATTACGCTCACCGACGAGGGACCTGTGGCGCAAGCCCTCGTTATCATCACGGCGGTCGCCGCCGGCGACTCGCAAGGCATGGAATCGTAGTTCGCTCAAGTGTTTGCGGCTATGCCGAAGCGCATTTGATTGCGCCACGCTCGCCCAGCGGCTACAACGACGCGGGGTGCGTCCGACGTGCATGACGAGAGGCCGATGAGCGTGACATCCGGAACAAAACGGAATGAAGGCGGCTTTGCCGAAACCATCCGCGTGGTCGTTCACGCGCTCATTATTGCTCTCGTTATCCGCACGTTCCTGTTTCAGCCGTTCAATATTCCATCCGGCTCGATGAAAGCGACGCTGCTGGTCGGGGACTATCTGTTCGTCTCGAAATACTCATATGGCTACAGTCACTTTTCGCTGCCGTTTTCGCCGCCACTGTTCTCCGGGCGCATTCCGGGCGATCTGCTTCCGCAACGGGGCGACGTGGTCGTATTCCGGCTGCCGAAGGATACCTCCATTGATTACATCAAACGCGTGATCGGTCTGCCCGGCGACCGCATCCAGGTGATCGACGGGCTGCTGTATATCAACGGCCAGCCCGTCAAGCGCGAGCGCGCCCCGGATTATGTCGAAAACGAAGAGGGAAGACTCGAAGCGCCGGTCAAGCGGTGGAAGGAAACATTGCCGAACGGCGTGAGCTATTACTCGCTCGATCTGGTCGACAACGGATTTGCCGACAACACGCAGGTTTATACCGTTCCACCCGGCCATTACTTCATGATGGGAGACAATCGCGACAACTCGACCGACAGCCGGTTTCCGCAAGTCGGGATGGTGCCGCTCGAAAATGTCGTGGGCAAGGCACAGCTCATCTTTTTCTCCGTGTACGAAGGCGAACGCGCTTGGGAATTTTGGCGTTGGCCGTTTTCCGTACGCTGGGGGAGGCTATTTACGATCGTCAGATGAGCCGCAAGGCAAAAGACAGAAGCGCTCTCGAAGAGAAAATCGGCTATAAATTTGCCGACAAGCTGCTGCTGGAGCGTGCCCTCACGCACATTTCCGCGATTTCAGGTGGACCGCAGAACAGGGTCGCCAGCTACCAGCGGCTCGAATTTCTCGGCGACCATGTGCTCGGCGTTGTGATCTCCGACATGCTCTATCGCGCCTTCCAGAAAGCGAACGAAGGCGAGCTGTCGCGACGACTGGCGGATTTGGTGCGAAAGGAGGCTTGCGCGGAGGTGGCGCGCGAGATGGACCTCGGCCCGGCGCTCAGGCTCGGCAATTCGGAGTCGCATGCCGGCGGGCGATTGCGCGCGACGATCCTCGGCGACGCGTGTGAGGCGCTGATCGGCGCCGTCTTTATCGATGGCGGTTACGATTCCGCCGCAGCGGTCGTGGAGCGGTTCTGGAAGGATCGTATGCTGACGCCGCTCAGGCCGTTACGCGATCCAAAAACGATGTTGCAGGAATGGGCGCAGGCACGGGGGCTGCCAACGCCGGCCTACCAAGAACTGTCACGAACGGGACCGCATCATCACCCGGAGTTCCGCGTCGCTGTCGTCCTGCCCAACCGGCTCCCTGCAGAAGGGCTGGGCGGCTCGAAACGCGCTGCCGAGCAGGCCGCTGCGGCAGCCATGCTGACGCGCGAGGGTGTGGCGGTGGACAAGATTGATGCCTGAAATTGAACATGCCGCCGGCAGCACCCGCTGCGGCTTCGTTGCCTTGATTGGCGCCCCCAACGCCGGCAAGTCGACGCTTCTCAATGCGCTCGTGGGCTCCAAGGTCTCGATCGTCTCGCGCAAGGTGCAGACGACCCGCGCGCTGATCCGCGGCATTGCCACGGAAGGCAACGCGCAACTGATCTTCGTCGACACGCCGGGAATATTCACGCCGCGCCGGCGGCTCGACCGGGCGATGGTCACGAGCGCGTGGACTGGCGCGCACGAGGCCGATTTGATTGGCGTGATGATCGACGCCAGCAAGGGGATTGGCGATCAAACCGAACCGTTGCTGCAACGGCTTGACGAAGCGAAACCCGCAAAGGCGTTGATTCTCAACAAGGTCGACCTTGTTGCGAAAAAATCGCTATTGGCGCTTGCTGAAGCCGCCAATGCCAAGGCGGCATTTGCGGCGACCTTCATGATCTCCGCATTGAAAAGCGACGGAGTTGCAGACCTGAAAAGATGGCTGGCGGGGAAGGTGCCCGAAGGCCCGTGGCTTTATCCGCCGGATCAGATGTCCGATGCGCCGTTACGGCAACTGGCGGCTGAAATCACACGCGAGAAACTGTTTGAGCAGCTTCACCAGGAATTGCCCTATCACTCGACCGTTGAAACCGAAGCCTGGAAAGAATTGCGCGGTGGAGGCGTGCGCATCGAGCAGACGATCTATGTCGAACGAGAAAGTCAGCGGAAAATCGTGCTTGGCAAAGGGGGGCGAACGATCAAATCCATCGGTGCCGCTGCGCGCAAGGAAATTGCGGAGATCATCGAGGGCAAGGCGGACTTGTTTTTGTTCGTAAAGGTGCGGGAGAACTGGGGTGACGATCCGGAGCGTTACCGCGCGATGGGGCTGGAATTTCCGCAGGAGTGACATAGAACTCGTCCATTCGCGGAACGCGCACAAGCATGCAGTGGACTGACGAAGGTATCGTCATCGGGGTCAAACGGCACGGGGAGGCCAACGCCATCCTCGAACTGATGACGCGCGGCCACGGCCGTCACCTCGGGATGGTTCGCGGCGGTTTCGGCTCCCGGATCAAGCCCGTTCTGCAACCGGGTAATACCGTCAATGCGGTCTGGCGTGCGCGGCTGGATGAGCATCTGGGAAACTATACGGTTGAAGGCCTGCATTTACGCGCCGCCGCACTGTTCGCGATGTCGCACGCGATGTTCGGCGTGACCCATCTCGGCGCCTTGCTCAGATTGTTGCCTGAACGCGATCCGCACGCTTCCTTGTATGGGGCGCTCCAAGCGATCTTGAACGACATCGGGGATCTCGCAGTGGCTGCGCCGATGATGGCCCGTTTTGAATTACAACTCATTGCCGAACTGGGCTTCGGTCTCGATCTTGAGCAGTGCGCGTCGACAGGTTCGACCCAGGATCTTGTCTATGTCTCGCCAAAATCGGGCCGCGCGGTTTCGCGCTCGGCGGGAGAGCCATGGCGGGAGAAGCTTCTCCCGCTGCCATCCTTCCTGCAGGATCCCGCCGCGATGCCGACTGCCGACGACATTGCGGATGCTTTTGCGCTGACCGGATATTTCCTGGCGCGTCACGCGCTTGAGCCGCGCGGCCTGGTTTTCATCGACGCGCGCAGTCATTTCATCGCGGCCGTCGCGCGACGTATGCCGAGCGTTGCCTGAAATGAAACGGCTCGGCCTTTTAGCCGAGCCGTCGTACGGATGGGCTGAAATTTCAGCGGCAGTAACGGCGGAAGTGGCAGTGACGGCGTCCGAACGCGCCACGCCGGCAGACTCGCACGGTCCGGCAATACGCCTTCTGCAACAATGACGCACTCGCGGGAGCCGCGGTGCTGATGCCAGCGGCAAGATTCGCCGCGGATGCGGGCAAGGTGGAGAAACACGCGGCACCAAACGCAATCACGGCGACAGTGAGGACTGCTTTCATAGGGGATTTCCTACAGGTTGATTTCTGCATCGGGCTGATCATTCGGCCCGGCAGCGGAACATCATAGCGGAAACCGGAACCTGACTACAGCGTTCGCGCCACAGATCGATTCGTCGTCTTGGCCCGTTCATTGCTTGTTCATCCAGGCGCGGCGCTGTAACCATCTGCCATGGGAAAAACACTGATTCCTCCTGACAAGTCGGACGTGGAAGAAGTCCCGCTGCGGGAAGCGCTCGAAGAGCGTTACCTTGCTTACGCACTCTCCACGATCATGAATCGGGCGCTGCCGGATGCGCGCGACGGCCTCAAGCCCGTGCACCGCCGCCTGCTTTTTGCCATGCGGCAGTTGCGACTCGATCCCGGCGCGGCCTTCAAGAAAAGCGCGCGCGTCGTCGGCGATGTCATCGGCAAATTTCACCCGCACGGCGACCAAGCGGTCTATGACGCCTTGGTGCGGCTCGCGCAGGATTTCGCGCAGCGCTATCCGCTTGTGGACGGGCAAGGGAATTTCGGCAACGTCGACGGCGATAACGCGGCGGCGATGCGCTACACCGAGGCGCGGCTGACCGAAGTTGCGCGGCTTCTGATCGACGGCATCGACGAGGACGCGGTCGATTTCCACCCGACCTACGACGGTGGCGAAGAAGAGCCGATCGTGTTGCCGGCGGCCTTTCCCAATTTGCTCGCAAACGGTTCGCAGGGCATCGCCGTCGGCATGGCGACATCGATACCGCCGCACAATGCGGCGGAGCTCTGCAACGCCGCGCTTTTCCTGATCGACAATCCGAATGCCCGCAGCCGCACGCTGCTCAAATTTGCGCCGGGGCCGGATTTCCCGACTGGCGGCATTGTGGTCGATCCGCCATCGGTCATTGCGGAATCTTATACGACGGGGCGCGGTTCTTTCCGCGTGCGGGCACGATGGAAAATCGAGGAAACCGGCCGCGGCACTTATGTCGTCGTCATCACCGAAATTCCCTGGCTGGTGCAAAAGTCGCGTCTGGTCGAAAAGCTGGCAGACCTGTTGAATGAGAAGAAATTACCGCTTGTTGCGGACGTACGCGACGAATCCGCCGAAGATGTACGGCTGGTCATCGAACCGCGCTCACGCACGGTCGACGCTGGCTTGTTGATGGAATCGCTGTTCAAGCTCACCGAGCTCGAAAGCCGCATTCCGCTGAACATGAATGTGCTGGTCAAAGGCCGCATTCCCAAGGTACTCGGCCTCGCCGAAGTGTTGCGCGAATGGCTGGATCATCGGCGCGATGTGTTGCTGCGCCGCTCCAAATATCGCATCGCGCAGATCGAGCACCGCTTGGAGGTGCTGGGCGGATATCTCGTTGCCTATCTCAACCTCGATAAGGTCATCAAAATTATCCGCAAGGAGGACGAGCCCAAACCGGTTTTGATGAAGACGTTCAAGCTGACGGACGTGCAGGCGGATGCGATCCTCAACATGCGGCTGCGCAATTTGCGCAAGCTTGAGGAAATGGAAATCCGCGCCGAGGACAAGTCCTTGCGTGACGAACTCAAGTCGCTCAAGGCCCTGATCGGATCGACCAAGGAGCAATGGAAGACCGTTGCCGGTCAAATCAAGGAGGTGCGGGACAAGTTCGGGCCGAAGACGCCGCTTGGCAAGCGCCGGACGACCTTCGCGGAAGCGCCCGAGCACGACGAAGCGGCGATCGAAGAAGCGATGGTCGTGCGGGAGCCGATTACCGTCGTCGTTTCCGACAAAGGTTGGATAAGAGCCTTGCGGGGTCACGTCAGCGATTTATCAGGCGTGACCTTCAAGACTGACGATGCGCTGAAGTTTTCGTTTCATACCGAGACAACGGCGAAGATCCTCGCTTTCGGCAGTAACGGGCGCTTTTACACCATAGACGCTGCGAAGCTGCCCGGCGGGCGAGGGCATGGCGAGCCCATTCGCCTGTTCGTTGACCTGGACCAGGAAGCAGACGTCGTGTCGGTGTTTGCTTATCAAGGCGGGCGTAAATTCCTTGTGGCCGGTTATGGCGGCAACGGATTTGTCGTTGCGGAGGATGAATGCCTTGGCACCACGCGCAAAGGCAAGCAGGTACTAAATCTGAAGGCGCCCGATCGTGCCTGTGCAATGGCCGTAGTGGAGGGCGAACTCGCGGCGACGATTGGTGAAAACCGAAAGATGGTGATCTTCAGTCTCGACCAGGTGCCGGAAATGGGGCGCGGCCGCGGCGTGCGGCTGCAACGTTACAAAGATGGCGGATTGTCGGACGTGACAACATTTAAGGCTGAGCAGGGGCTCACCTGGATCGACGCAGCCGGCCGCAGTTTTACGCTGCCGATGAAAGAATTGAAGGATTGGCGTGGCAATCGCGCCGATGCGGGACGGTTGGCGCCCAAGGGCTTTCCCAAATCCAACAAGTTCAGAGGATCAACGGCTGTGAACGGGAAGGCGGCCGACGAACAAGGGATTTAGGTCGCAACGAATACGATTGAGCTTTCCGATTTTTCGAGGATGGCCGCGGCCGTGTCGCCGAAAAACAACTTATCGCCAGGTCGGCGAGTAACCCCCATAACGATGATATTGTGCTTGCCGCGGGTGACTTCCTTCAGGATGGCGTCTTCGGGATCGATGTTATCGCGGACGGCAGTACGGATTTCCGTCTGATAGGTGTCGGCAAGCTTGGCGATGTCCTTAAGGATCGCCTCATCGTACTTGCGTCCTCGTTTCTTGTCCTTTGTGGCACGCGTCGCAACATGCAGCGCGGTCAAACGTGTTTTGCTCGCGCGCGCCAGTGCGATTGCCGTCTCGGCCGCCCGGCGCGACGGTTCGGTGCCGTTCACCGGAACGAGGATGCTGAGCTTGGACCCCAGCGGATCATCGCGGTGCCTTTGACGCGCATCGACGACGGCGAGCGGGCCGCCAAATCCGGCGGCCAGCTGCGTCAAATCGGGATGAAGTTCGTTGCGGTGGGTGACCGTCTTGGACAGACCCACGATCATCAGGTCATAACCTTTTTCCGCTTCCTCGGCGATGTCATCCGCTTGCGATGACTTTGCCAGGACGGTCGTAACATCGAGCTTGACCTGATCATTACCATTCTCACTGCCGCTGCTCTCGTGCTCGGGCGTCTCAGCGAAGGCCTTGACGGTTTCGGCGGCTTCCTGCGCCTTTTCCTTTTCCTGTTCGACGGCGGCCTTGCCGCCTTTCTTGTTGTTTTTGATCTGAATAATTGTCGTTGGCATCGCGCGGGTGCCCGCGATCATGCCGGCAATACGGGAGGCGAACTTGCCGTTGTTGCTTTCGTCAACGGCGAGCAGCAGACGTTCGAGATTTGGCAGAAAGCCTCTCGCTTCCATCTCCTCGCGTTCGAGCCGCTGCTTTTCTTCTTTGCGCATGGGTAGCCGGTTGAGCGCCCAGCGCAGGGTCGGCGGCATGGCCATCGTTGTCGCCACCGCCATCGTGACGATCATGGTGTAGAGGTTCTGGCTCAGCGCGCCCATTGAAAGGCCGATGGTCGCAACGATTACCTCGGTCGAGCCGCGGGCATTCATGCCGCAGCCCAGTGCAAGGGATTCGCGCTGCGTCAGTCCGGCGAGTTTCCCTCCGATAAACGCACCGCTGAATTTTCCGAAGCTTGCAATCGCGATCAATCCGATTGTCAGCAAAAGAAGGTCGACGTTCTGGAGAATGGTGAGATTTGCGGTCAGGCCGGCGGTGCCGAAAAATACCGGCATAAAGAAAGCCGTAATCAATCCCCGCAATTCCTCTTCGATATGCCGTGTGAGGATGGGCGATTCGCCGATCAGAATGCCGGCCACAAACGCACCGAGGACCGTATGAACGCCGATGGCGTCGGTGATTAAGGCCATGATGCCCATGATAAGCAGGATCGCGGTGATGACCGCGAAATCGCTGACGAAGGTGTCGTTCACCCACCTGATGATGAAGAAGACGATGCGCCGCCCGACCGTCAGGCTCACGCCCATGAAGACCAGCGTTCCGATGATGCTTTTCGCCAGGGTGAACGCGTCCAGATGATTTTGCAGGGCGAGCCCGAAGATGACCGCCGTAATCATCCAGCCGACGGTGTCGTCGATGATCGCGGAAGCGAGAATGACCTGGCCCACCGTGCGGCGCATGAAGTTCATTTCGCGGATGATCGTCGCGACAATCTTCACGGAGGCGATCGACAGAGCCGTGCCGAGAAAGAGTGAAGTGATGAGCCGCTTGGAAGGATCCGGCAGCATCGAGTCCGGCAGCGATTCGCCAAGAGCGACGCCGCACAGAAACGGCACGATAATTCCGGCCAGGGATGCGGCGACGGAAGCCTTGCCCGACTCCCTTACGAGCTTCAGATCCGTTTCCATGCCGGTCAGCAGCAGCAGGACAAGAATGCCGAACTGCGAGATGGCGTCGAGCATCGCCTTCTGATCTTTGTCGGCAGGGAAGAGCATGTGCTGCGCCTCGGGCCAGACGAGACCGAGCAAGGAGGGGCCGAGCACGAGGCCGGCGATCAGCTGCCCGGTGACGGCGGGCTGCCCAATGCGCAGCATCGCTTCGCCGATCAGCCGCCCGACCAGAAGCAGCAGCACCAATTGAGCGACGAAAACGAACTCGGACGGCCCATGCCGGCCTTGTTCGGCGGCCAAAGTGGGTGCCGTAAGGCACAGCAGCACGACCAGCGTCCAAAGTTTCCCGCCGCGCATCCTGGTCATCGGAAATTCTGCTCCGTGACGAATGTTCTGAGTGCTTACCGGCCGTCACGGCGAGGGACGCTGCACGTACCCGGCATAACCCCCGAGATGCGGAATCAACCCGACCCTCTCTCGGTTGGTTCCGCCAATATGCAATTGCAAATCAGTCGCAAGTAGAGTACGGTGAACCATCGGCGCTAAGTACCGAAAACCTGATTATGGACGCGGAATCTCCGAACCCAAACAATCTCAGCGACCGGACGCGGGCGACTGCGAAGGCGTTTCTGCGCGGAAAGAAGGGAGGGCTGAAGGGTTATCTCGCCTTTGGCGGCCCCGCCGTTATCGCTTCCATCGCCTATATCGATCCGGGCAACTTCGCGACCAACATCCAGGCCGGAGCAAAGTACGGGTACAGCCTGCTGTGGGTGGTTCTGATCGCGAACCTGATCGCGATGCAGTTCCAGTCGCTCTCCGCCAAACTGGGTATCGTCACCGGTCGAAATCTGGCCGAAACCTGCCGCGAGCGCTTTCCGCTGCCGGTCAGTATCGTCATGTGGATCGTCAGCGAAATCGCCGCCATGGCGACGGACCTTGCAGAATTCCTCGGCGGCGCGATCGGGTTAGCGCTCCTGTTCAGCATGCCACTTCTCGCAGGCATGATCGTCACCGCGATCGTCACCTACGGAATATTGATGGTCGAGAGCCGTGGCTTCCGCCCACTCGAACTGGTCGTCGGCAGCCTCGTTGCCGTCATAGCGCTCTGTTATCTGATTGAAATGTTTATCGCGCCGGTCGATTGGGCGTCGGCCGCGGCCCATCTGGTGACGCCGCAGCTTGCGGATGAAGGAGCCGTGTTGCTCGCCGTGGGCATTATCGGCGCAACGGTGATGCCGCACGCCGTCTACCTGCATTCGGGCCTTACGCAGGCGCGCATTCCGACGCGCAATGAAGAGGAAGTTGCCGAAGTCGTACGGATTTCAAACCAGGAAGTGTTGCTGGCGCTTGCCGTTACCGGGCTGGTGAACATGGCAATGGTCATGATGGCCTCGAGCGCCTTTCATGCCGGTCATAGCGATGTCGCCGAAATCGGCACGGCCTACCGGACGCTCACACCCCTGCTTGGAGCGGCTGCGGCAGGGCTTTTCCTGCTGTCCCTGATTGCGTCCGGCATATCGAGTTCGGTGGTTGGCACCATGGCCGGGCAAATGATCATGCAGGGATTTGTCGGCTTTCGCAT
>DASUKT010000057.1:0-4008 GCA_036278575.1 Pseudolabrys sp.
AGCCCGGCGGCCTGACGTACCGTGGTGGGACGGTGGAAGGTGAAATTGTACATGTCGTCTCTCCTTATTCCGCTGCCTGCCGCGTGGCGTTCGCGCGCTGGAGCGCGGCCCACACGGTGCCTGCCGTTGCCGGCATTGTAACCTGTTCGCTTCCGACCGCATCGGTGATCGCGTTGATGACCGCCGCCGGCGCGGCGATGGCGCCTGCTTCGCCGCAGCCCTTGATGCCGAGTGGATTGGATGGCGATTTCGTCTCCGTCAATCCGACGGTGAACGACGGCAGATTGTGCGCGCGCGGCATGGAGTAATCCATGAACGAGCCGGACACGAGCTGGCCGTCTTTGTCATAGACTGCGCTCTCGAGCAGCGCCTGTCCTACTCCCTGCGCAATGCCGCCGTGTACCTGACCCTCGACGATCATCGGATTGATCACCGTCCCGAAATCATCGACCGCGGTCCAGTTCACGATCTCCGTATTGCCGGTGTCGGCATCCACCTCCACCTCGCAGATGTGGCAGCCGGCGGGGAACGTGAAGTTGGTCGGGTCGTAGAAAGACGTTTCCTTCAAACCCGGCTCAAGCTCCTGTCCGGAGAACTTGTGCGCGATGTAGGCGTTGAGCGCCACGTCGCTCCAAGCCGCCGATTTGTCGGTGCCGGCGACTGTGAACTTGCCGTCCTTGAACTCGATGTCGCCTTCCGCAGCTTCCATCATATGAGCGGCAACTTTCTTTGCCTTGGCTTCGATCTTGTCGAGGGCCTTGACGATCGCCGACATGCCGACCGCGCCGGAGCGTGAGCCATAGGTGCCCATGCCGAACTGCACCTTGTCGGTGTCGCCATGCACGATCGAGATGTTCTCGAACGGAATGCCCAGCCGCTCCGACACGAGCTGCGCGAAGGTCGTCTCATGCCCCTGCCCGTGGGCATGCGAGCCAGTCAACACCTCGACAGAGCCGGTCGGATTGACGCGCACTTCGGCGGATTCCCACAGGCCAACGCCGGCGCCGAGCGAACCGACCGCCTGCGACGGCGCAATGCCACAGGCTTCGATATAGGTCGAATAGCCCAGGCCCCGCAGCTTGCCGTGCCGCGCCGCATCGCGCTTGCGCTTGCCGAAACTCTTGACGTCCGCAAGCTCCATCGCTTTCTTGAGCGAAGCCTGATAGTCGCCGGCATCGTAAAGCATGATGACCGGCGTCTGGTGCGGGAACGACTTGATGAAGTTGCGCTTGCGCAACTCCGGCGGCTCGATTCCGATCTCACGCGCCGCGACTTCAACCAGCCGCTCGACGACAAAGGTCGCTTCCGGCCGCCCGGCGCCGCGATAGGCGTCGACCGGCACCGTGTTGGTGTAGACGGCATCCACCTCGCAATAAATTTGCGGGATGTTGTATTGGCCCGACAGCAGCGTGCCGTAGAGGTAGGTTGGGATCGACGAGGAAAACGTCGACATATACGCGCCGAGGTTCGCGATCGTTTTGACGCGCAGCGCCAGAATTTTTCCCTCACCGTCGAGCGCAAGCTCGGCATGCGTGACGTGGTCGCGGCCATGCGCGTCGGTGAGGAACGATTCGCTACGTTCCGCTGTCCACTTCACCGGCCGCCCGACCTTGCGCGCGGCCCACAGGCAGACGACTTCCTCCGGGTAGATGAAAATCTTCGAACCGAACCCGCCGCCGACATCCGGCGCGATGACGCGCAGCTTGTGCTCGGGTGCCATGCCGACAAACGCGGCAATGACAAGACGCGCGACATGCGGGTTTTGCGACGTGTTCCAGAGCGTAAGCTGATCGGTGCCGGCATCATATTCGGCAAGTGCCGCGCGCGGCTCGATCGCATTCGGCACCAGGCGATTGTTGACGATGTCGAGCCTCGTCACGTGCCTGGCGGACGCAAATGCCGCTTCCGTCGCTTTGGCATCGCCGAGATGCCATTGATAGATTGTATTGTTCGACGCGACGTCGTGAATTTGCGGCGCGTCCTTGGCCTGCGCCTTGGCCGGATCGGCAACGGCCGGCAGAGGTTCGTAATCGACCTTCACCTTGTCGGCGGCGTCACGTGCCTGTCCTTTCGTCTCGGCGATGACAACCGCGACCGCATCGCCGACATGATTGACCGTACCCGCCGCGATTGCCGGATGCGGCGCCATTTTCATCGGCGAACCGTCCTTCGAATGGATCATCCAGCCACAGATGAGATTGCCGATCTTGTCGTTCGCCAATTCGGCGCCGGTCAGCACCGCGACCACACCCGGCATTTTCTTTGCTTCGCTCGCGTCGATGCTTCTGATCTTCGCGCGGGCGTGCGGCGAGCGCACAAACACGGCGCGCGTCTCTCCCGGGCGCACAACGTCGTCGGTGTACTGGCCCTTGCCGGTGATAAAACGGAGGTCTTCCTTGCGGCGCACCGCCGCGCCGATTCCGGTCGCACTCATGGCGGTCTCCTCCCGAATTTTTTTATGCGTTTATTCGGCGGCCTGACGCGGCGCGCCACCTTGCGCCATTGCCTTCGCGCCGGCCGCAATCGACTTGACGATGTTGTGGTATCCGGTGCAGCGGCAGATGTTGCCGTCGAGCTCCTCGCGGATCGTATGCTCGTCGAGGTCGTGGCCCTTGCGGCGCACGATGTCGATCGCCGACATGATCATGCCCGGCGTGCAATAGCCGCATTGCAAGCCGTGGTTCTGCCGGAACGCTTCCTGCATCGGGTGCAGCGGTCCGTTCGGCTCCGCGAGTCCTTCGATCGTCAAGACATTCGCGCCTTCAAGCGCCAGCGCCAGCAGTGTGCAGGATTTGACCGATTTTCCGTCGACATGCACGACGCAGGCGCCGCATTGCGAGGTGTCGCAGCCGACGTGGGTGCCCGTCAGGCGGAGATGTTCGCGCAGGAATTGCACCAGCAGCGTGCGCTCCTCGACATTGCCCGACACGGCCTTGCCGTTCACCGTCATCGATACTGCCGGCATCTCATCCCCTCCCAATTACCAGGCCCTTCGGCCTTAAATTCCAAAATCGGGCTCGACGGCCCGTTTTCGCGGCCCAAATCAAAAACGACGGAAGCTTTAACGCGAAAATCCGCCGTTTTCTCTTTCGAACCGGAACAAGTCTGAACCTTGGCCGCAGGCGCGGTCAAGGCGGACATCGGTGTCTCGGTAGTCAAACCGTGGTGATTTCGCCCGATTTGGGCAAACTCATATCGAAAATTGCAATTACTTCGCAAATTCCGCAGCGAATTTCTGAAAAAAATCGTCTGCGATCTTTTTGGCGGCCCCGTTGACCAGCCGCTGCCCAAGTTGGGCGAGCTTGCCGCCGATCTGCGCCTCGACGTTGTACGTGAGCAGCGTCCCGCCGTCTTTTTCGGCAAGCGCCACGACTGCCCCGCCTTTGGCAAATCCCGCCACCCCGCCGTCGCCCTCACCCGAAATCTTGTAGCCGTTCGGCGGGTCGAGGTCGGTCAAGTGCACCTTGCCTTTGAAGCGCGCCTTCACCGGTCCGATCTTGGTCGTGGCGATTGCCTGGAATTCCGTATCGGAGGTTTTGTTGAGCTCCTCGCAGCCTGGAATGCAGGCCTTGAGCACGTCGGCATCGTTGAGCTTCTGCCATACGGTCTCGCGCGGCGCCGCGAGTTGAACCTCACCGGTCATCGTCATCGCCATGGGTCACACTCTCCTTCAACGCGCGCAAGCACTGGACGCATGCGTGCGGTTACGCTTAAGCCCTCCCCGCACGGCTGAAAAGAGCTTTGCAGCAGGGCAGGTCCGCTTTAATTGTTCGCCATTGCCCGGCCAAGGAAAAGCAGACGGACCGAGGGAGGAAATTTTATGCCGATGATTGATGCCGACGGTTGCCCGATCAACGTCCAGATCGACGGGCGGGAGAGCGCGCCGGTTTTGATGCTGTCGAATTCGCTCGGCACCAACCTGCATATGTGGGATGCCCAGGTACCTGAATTCACCAAGCACTTCCGCCTCGTGCGTTATGACCGGCGCGGCCACGGCAAGTCCGGCGT
>DASUKT010000058.1:0-15035 GCA_036278575.1 Pseudolabrys sp.
TCACGATTCCTACCTCTTTGTGGAGAGCAGGAGCTCTGCGCGCCCCCCGAGAATCGAATTCTTATCCGAGTCGGAAATCGACAGCGAGCGCACATGCTGCACGCAATCCAGCATCGCCATGTCGTAAGGATAATCGCTGCCGAGCATCACACGCTCGACGCCGACGAGATCGATCATCGCCTCAAGCGTTTTATCGGAGTGCAGAATGGTGTCGTACATGAAGCGCTTGGCGATGTTCTTCGGCTGTGACGGCACGTTCTTCTTGGGCTCCGGCCGCACCTTCCAGCCGTGCTCCCAACGCGCGGCCTGATAAGGCGTAAAGCCACCGCCGTGGGCGAGCATGATTTTCAGCTTCGGATGGCGGTCCATCACGCCGCCGAAAATAAGGCAGGCGGCGGCGATTGTTGTGTCGAGGGGATTGCCGATCAGATTGGTGAGATAATACGACCTCAGCCGATCGGCGCCGGCCACGTTGTTCGGATGAATGAACATGAAGGCGCCGAGCTCTTCCGCCGCCGCCCACAGCGGCTCGAAACCCGGATCGTCGAGATTCTTGCCCATGATGTTGGAGGCAAACATCGCCCCCTTCATGCCGAGCTGCGTCATCGCGCGGCGCAATTCCTTGGCCGCTTCTTCCGGCGCCTGCATGGGCAATGTGCCGATGGCCATGAAGCGATCCGGCTGCTGCTTCACCAGCTTCGCCATCTGATCGTTCTGGATCGAGGACGTGACGATCCCGAGCGCGGGCTCCAACCCGTACAGATACGTCTGCGGCGTCGCCGACAGCACGTGCACGTCGACGCCGGTTGCATCCATGTCCTTCAGACGCCGCTCGACGTTGTAGCCGCCGTGCGGGAACGGGCGGTACACGGTGCCTGCGACGTCGAGCGTGACGGCCTCCTTGTCCAGCGGTCCGATGCTCACCGCCGCCTTGGGCGATTCCTTGCGCAACAGCGCCATCGTTTCTTCGGTGAGAATATGCGTGTGGGTATCGATGGTGCGCTGGCTCATTTCGTCCTCTGAAAGGGGGCGGGATCGGCGGTGGGAAGAGGTGCTTGAGTGCCGCACCGGCGCGCCTGGTGCAAGCCCCTGTTGCAGCCTTCACTTTCGGCTATAAACGAAGCCCGTTTACATTCTGGAAATCCAATGGATTCAACCACAACTCAACATGGGACGCGCGAGGTTCGGCTTGAGGACGACGCGCTGGTACGTGGGCAAGGCCGCTTCATCGACGACGCCCGTTTTCCCGATCAGGCTTTTGCCGTTTTCGTACGCTCGCCGCATGCTTTCGCCGGCATCGTATCGATCGACACCGCCGCGGCCAGGGCGGTGAAAGGCGTGCTCGCGGTGCTGACCGACGCCGACATGAACGAAGCAGGGTTGCAAACCTGTGGCCGCCATCCGCCACTGAAGGGGCGCGAAGGCAAGGAGTTGATCCAGCCGTTCCGTCCGGCACTCGCGGGCGAGCGCGTGCTCTATGTCGGCGAGGCCGTGGCCATGGTCGTTGCCGAAACGGTGGGACAGGCGCAGGACGGCGCCGACCTGGTCGTCGTTCAGTATGACGAACAGCCGGCTGTCGTCGACCCGCGTGACGCACTCAAGCCCGGCGCGCCACAACTTCATCCGGAAGCCCCGGGCAATCTCGCGCTCGATTGGCCCGGCATGATCGACAGCGCCGAGAATGAGCGGGAAGTCGATGCGATCATCGGGAGCGCGGCGCATGTGGCGCGCGTCACCGCGGTCAATCAACGGCTGATGGTCGCCTCGATGGAAACGCGCGGCGCCAATGCCTCCTACGATCCCGCAACCGATACCTATTCGCTGCGCGCGTGCTCGCAGAGCGCGGGCACCGTGCGCAACCAGACGGCGCCTGTGCTCGGGGTGCCGAACGACAAACTGCGTGTGACGACGGAAGACGTCGGCGGCGCCTTCGGCATGAAGACGCCGGTCTATCCGGAATATCCGGCGCTGTGTGTCGCCGCAAAGAAGGTCGGCCGGCCGGTGGCATGGATGGCGACGCGCTCAGAGGCTTTCATGACCGACACGCCCGGCCGCGACACCGTGACGGAAGCCGAGCTTGCGGTCGACAAAGATGGCAAGTTTCTCGCCTTGCGCATGAGGCATCTGTGCTCGCAGGGCGCTTACATCACACCGGCCGGCGTCGGCATCAACACGAACAATCCGGCGCGGTGCCTGCCCGGCATGTACCGCATTCCGAAAATCGTTTTTTCCTCGCGTTGCGTGTTCACCAACACCGCACCGATGGGCCCCTATCGCGGCGCGGGACGTCCAGAAGCCAACTATGCCCTCGACCGCGCGGTGGAAGAAGCGGCCCGCATCACGGGCATCGACACCGCGCGCCTGCGCAAGAAGAATCTCATTCCGAAATCGGCCATGCCGTACAAGACGGCGGTCACGACCACGTACGACAGCGGCGATTTTCCGGGCGCCTTTGCAAAAGCGATGGAGCTTTCGGAATACGACAGCTTCAGTAAACGCAAGCGCGAGTCGGCCAAACGCAAAAAATGGCGCGGCATCGGCATTTCCTGCATGCTCGAACATGCCGGTGCGCTGCCGACGGAAGGCGCGATGCTGCAATTTCCCGGCGGCGACACGCTCATCATGGCGCTGAACGTGCAATCGACCGGCCAGGCGCATGCGACCGTATTCGGCCGCGTGCTGGCGGAAAGACTCGGCATCGACCGCAAGCATATCGTGCACAAGCACGGCGATTCGGCGTTCGAGATTCCGGGCTTTGCCTCCGTCGGCTCACGCTCGGCGATGGCCGCGAGCCACGCCATCGTGCGCACGACGGACGCGATGCTCGCCAAGGGCAAGAAAGTCGCGGCGGCGCTGCTCGAGGCCTCCGAAGGCGACATCCAGTACGGCCGCGGAAACTTCACCGTGGTCGGCACCGACCGCAGGGTATCTCTGTTCGAGACCGCCGCGCGCGCCAAGGAGATGGGCGAGACGCTCGACTCCAAGGAGAAAGCCGACACCCCGCTGACGTTCCCGAACGGCGTGCACATCGCCGAAGTCGAAATCGATCCGGAAACCGGCCATCTCGACCTCGTGCGCTACACGGCAGTCGACGATTGCGGCACCATGCTCAACCCGATGGTGGTCGAAGGCCAGGTGCAGGGCAGCCTCGCGAACGGCCTCGGCCAGGCGCTGACGGAGTGCGTGGTTTACGACCAGGGCGGCCAGCTCATGACCGGCTCGTTCATGGACTATGCCATGCCCCGCGCGCGCAACACGCCGATCGAGATGCGTGAGGCCACGCATTGCGTGCCGGCGACGACCAATCCGCTCGGCGTCAAGGGCACGGGCGAAGCCGGCACCACCGCGGCGATCGCCGCCGTCATGAACGCGGTCGCGCATGCAATCCCGAACGGCGCCGCCGATCGCATGGACATGCCGGCGACGCCGGCAAAAATCTGGGCTGCGTGCCAGAAGGCGATGGGCGCCTCATCCTGAGGAGCATTGCGAAGCAATGCGTCTCGAAGGATGTGGCAGCCTCATGCTTCGAGACGCGCTCCATTGGAGCGCTCCTCAGCATGAGGCTAAGGAAACACCGCGATTACTGGATCGCCCGCTTTCGCGGGCGATGACAGCTACTTCTTTCGTAACCTGTAAAACTCACGCCTGCGAGATGAACTTGACATTCGTGTACGCCTGCAAGCCTTCGATGCCGCCTTCGGAGCCGTAGCCCGACTCCTTGACGCCGCCGAACGGCGTCTCGGGTGTCGACACGGCAACGCTGTTGACGCCGACCATGCCGGACTGGATCGCATCGCCGATTGCCGCCGCCGTCTTTTCCGACGACGTGAAGGCATAGGCAGCAAGCCCGAATTGCAGCGAGTTGGCGCGCTCGACCACCTCGTCGAAGGTCTTGAACGTGACGATCGGCGCGACGGGCCCGAACGGCTCCTCGGTCATGATCTTGGAGTCGTCCGGCACGTCGGTAATCACGGTCGGCTCGTAGAAGAAGCCCTGGTTGCCGTGGCGGCTGCCGCCCGTCGCGACTTTGCCGCCGCGATCCTTGGCGTCGTTGACGAACGACTCCATCGCATCGAGCCGGCGCGGATTGGCAAGCGGGCCCATCGTGTTGCCTTTTTCCAGCCCGTCGCCGAGCTTGACGCTCTTGGCATACTCGGTGAAGCGCGCGACGAACTTGCTGTAATTCTTCTCGTGCACGTAGAAGCGCGTCGGCGAAATGCAGACCTGGCCCGAGTTGCGGTATTTGAACGCCGCGATCGTATCCGCGACTTTCTCGGGATCGGCGTCTTCAAACACCACGACCGGCGAGTGACCGCCCAATTCCATGGTCGCCTTCTTCATGCCCTTGGCGGCAAGTTGCGCGAGATGTTTGCCGACCGGCACCGACCCGGTGAACGACACTTTCTTGACGGACTTTTTCGGGATCAGGTGCTCGGAAACTTCCGCCGGCACGCCGAACACAAGATTGAGCACGCCGGCGGGCAGCCCAGCATCGGCAAAACATTTGACGAGTTCGACCGCGCCGCCGGGCGTTTCTTCCGAGGCCTTGATGATGATCGAGCAGCCCGCCGCGAGCGCGCCGGCAATCTTGCGCACCGGCGTCAGCGTCGGGAAATTCCATGGCGTGAACGCGGCAACGATGCCGACCGGCTCCTGGATGACGAGCTGGCGCACGCCCTTCTGCCGGCCCGGGACGATGCGGCCATAGGTTCGCCGGCCTTCTTCGGCATACCAGTCGATGATGTCGGCGCTGGTCAGTACTTCCGCGCGCGACTCGACGTAGACCTTGCCCTGCTCCTGCGTCTGCACCTTGGCGATGTGGTCGTAGCGCTCGCGCAGGAGGTCGGCCGCTTTGCGCATGATCTTGGAGCGATCGTAGGCGGAAGTTTCGCGCCAGAGCTTGAAACCCTTTTCGGCGGCGGCGAGCGCGGCGTCGAGATCAGCCTTGCTCGCGTGCGGCAGATGCGCCAGCGTCTTGCCCGTCGCGGGATTGATGACATCCTCGCCTTTGCGGCCTTCGCCGTTGAGCCATTGACCGTCGATATAAAGTGCAAGCTGCGCGTACATACTCGACCTCACAAATTGGAATTCAGCACTGTCCTTCACACGCCTTAGCATTTTAGAGCGAGAGCGGCCACCTACGAATGTTGTCATTCCGGGGCGCGGCCGAAAGGCCGCGAGCCCGGAATCCATAACCACAGCGCTGCGGAGTATGGATTCCGGGTTCGCGACTTCGTCGCGCCGCGGAATGACAAGCTCTCACGCCCCCAAATACGCGCCGCCGTTGACGTGAATGGTCTGGCCCGTGATGAAGCGCGCGCCGGGACCGGCCAGAAAGCGCACCGTGGCGCCGAGATCGTTCGGATCGCCGCGCTCGCCGGTGATCGTTCCGTGCGTCAAATGATGCGCAGGGTTCCGCGAGGTGGCCGGCCGCGACGTGTTGACCGCGCCCGGAACGACGCAGTTGACCGTGATCTTGTCCGCCGCAAGGTCATGCGCCAAGGCGCGCGTAAAGCCGATGAGACCCGCCTTTGCGGTGATGACATGCGCGCGGTCGCGCGCGCCGCGATGCGCGCTCATGCCGCCGAAGTTGACGATGGCGCCCGCGCCGCTTTTCTTGAGCGCCGGTAAACACGCTTTTACGCAATGAAAGGCGCCGTCGAGCGTCACGTCCATGATATTGCGCCAGTCGGCATAAGTCATTTGCTCAAACGGTTGCTCGGCGCGCATGCCGGCGTTGTTGACGAGAATATCGACGCGACCGAAATGCTTCAGCGCGGTCGCGGCAAGCGCCTCCGCGGTTTTCGGATCGCCGACACCGCCGAGACAGACGACGGCCTTGCCGCCAGCGGACTCGATCTCGCGCACGACGTTTTCCGCTTCCGCCTTGTTCGATTGCGCGTTAACCACGACGGCTGCGCCGGCATCGGCAAGCTGACGCGCGATCGCACGACCGATGTTACGCCCCGAGCCCGTGACGATGGCCACCTTGCCGGCAAGTTCTTTGTTTGAATTCACTCCATGCCCTCCGCTGTCATCGTCCGCGAAAGCGGACGATCCAGTATTCACTATCGCTCAATGTTTACTGGATGCGTTTACTGGATGCCCCGCTTTCGCGGGGCATGACCGTCATATTAACCCCGCAACGGCGATAAATCGATTTCGTCCTCATCATAAAACCTGGCCAGAAACCTCAGCGCCTCCGCGCCGCGTTTCTCGTCCCGGCCGCCATGGCGCACGTTGAGCAAGAACTTGTCTTCCACATCCTTTTGCGTCAGCGGCTCGTGCGCGCCGCCGCGCAGATGCGGCTGGCGCTCTTCGATGACACTGCCGTCGCGCATCACGGCGCGGATGCGGCCGGTGAAGTTGTTCGGATAGGGATTGTCAGGATCGATGACGAAACGCACTTTCGACGACAACGCCAGCACCGCCGGGTCTTTTACCGCTGCGTCGGTAAAGGCATCGAGCCCGACGCGGCCGCGCACGAAACCCGTCGCGAGCAAAAAGGGTGTCGAGAATTTCGCCGCGTAGCCATTGGGCGGGCGCTGCTTGGACGCGAGCGGCTCCCACAGGCGATGCACGGTGCCCTCCGCCACTTCGCACACAAGCTCCTTGATGTCGTCCGCCTTGATGCCGCGCGCGGCAAGCCGTTTGGCGCAGTCGATGTACGGGTGCGCCATCGTTCCGCACGGGTAAGGCTTGAAGGCAAGCGTCTCCGTCACCCAGCGCTCGCCGAAATCGCCGATCAGCGCGTCGTAGTTGCCTTCCGTCGTGTGCGCGAAGCCGTAAAAAAGCCCATGCACGCCCTCGAACACCGTACGCGGGCCGAAATAACCGGCGCGGCCGAGCAGCGCCGCGCGCAGGCCCGATTGCGCCGCCCAGCCGGGATGCAGGCGCTTCGTCCAGGCGCCTTCGGTGAGATATTCGATGATGCCGCCGGCGAGGCTGCCGGCGATGCCGAGCGCATCAACGATCTGCTTTTGCGTCAGACCGAGCGCCGCGCCGACGCCCGCCGCCGCACCCATGACGCCGAAGATCGCGGTCGGGTGGAAGCCGGATTTATGCACGGCCTTCGGCACGACCGTGCTCAAGCGGCACATCACTTCCGTGCCGACCGCGATGCCGAGCAGCGCCGATTGCCCCCACCCTTCCTTCCCCCGCTCGCGGGGGAGGGTTAGGGAGGGCGCGCGCTCACAAGCGGCAAGCACCGCCGGCACGATTACCGCGCCGGCATGGACCGGACCGCCCTCGAAGGTGTCGTCGAAGTCCTCGCCGTGCGCTGCCGTGCCGTTGATGAAGGCCGCGCCCGCAGCACTCAACGTTCGCGTATGCCCGATTGCGGTGCACGGTCCGTCACCGTCCCAGCCGGCAAGCGCGCTTTTGACATAGTCCTTGTTGCGCGCAGTCACGCAAAGCCCGACGACATCGACCAGCAAGTCCTCGCACTTGCGCCTTACCGCCGGCGGCAAACGTGAGGCATCAAGTTCGACGATACGGCCGGCCAAGCGCTCCGCCAGCGAAGTCGTGTTTTCTTTCATGGAAGGACTCGAAATCAGATTCCGGCGGTCGTGGGCCGTCCGCCGAGCTTCGTCAATTTGTTGGCGAGAAGCACGATCAGCGAGGTGATGATCAGCATACACAAGCCCAAAACCGAAATGGCGGCAAGGTCACCGCTTTCATTCAGGTCGTAGATGAGAACCGACAGCACCTTGGTCTGCGACGTGAACAGCATGATCGCGGCCGACAATTCGCGGACCACGCCGACGAAGATAAAGCACCACACCGCGACCACATTGACCCGCAGCAGCGGCGCGGTGATTTCCCACAACGCGCGCAGGCGCGTCGCGCCGAGGACGCGGCTTGCCTCTTCAAGCTCCGGATGCACGGCCCGAAATGCCGACTGCATCTGTTGATAGGCGGCCGGCATCGCCAGCGTCACGTAAGCGATGAGCAGGATCCAGAGGGTGCCGTAAAGAACGAACGGCGGGCGCGTGTAACTGAAGAAAAGCCCGACGCCGAGCACGATGCCGGGGATCGCGATCGGCGCGGTGGCAAGGAAGCCGAGCACCGCGTGTCCGGTGACTGCCTTCCGCGCGGTCACGTAGCTGATGACCAACGCGATGACGGTGCCGATGGTCGCCGCCAGCACGCCGAGGATAAACGTATTGCGCAGCACCAGATCGGTTGCCGACAGCTCGTAAAAAACGAAGTGCAGATTTTGCAGCGTGAAGTTGCTTGTCGAGACCAGGTGCGATGCGACCTTCGAGAAGGCCGCGTTGAGCAGCGCGAAATACGGCAGAAAGACCGGGCACGCCAGCACGATCATCGCGACCGCAATTGCAAGCCAGCGATAACGGCCGAGGCGCACGAGACGCGGCTCGCTGTTCTTGCCGCCGACCACCGAGTAGCCACGCCGTCCAAGGATCATCGCCTGCCCGCGCAGCAGCAGCACCGTCAGAACCAGCAGCGGCAGCGATGCCGCCGCGGCAAGCTCCGGCTTCGGCGGAAACTGGAACAAGCTCCAGATTTTCGTCGTCATCGTGTGGAAGCCGGCCGGCATCGCGAGAATCGCGGGCGAGCCGAACAGCGTCATCGCCTGCAGGAACGCCACCAGTGCGCCCGCCAGCACCGCCGGCAAGGCCAGCGGAATGGTGACGCGCCGCGCCGTGTACCAGGCGCCGGCGCCGAGCATGGCAGACGCATCCTCGAGGTCGCCCGGGGTGCGGTCGAGCGCGTTCGCGATCAGCACGAAGACATAGGGAAACGTGTAGCAACTGATGACGAAAACGAGGCCGGAAAAGCTGTAGATATTGAGCAGATGTTCGTCCGAGGCTGCCCCGGTCAGTTCGCGAAAGAGCTGATTGAGCAAGCCGCTGTTGGGCGCCGCCAGCAATTCCCACGCAATGGCGCCCAGGAACGGCGGCGTCACGAATGACGCCGTTACCAGCAGGCGTACGGTTCGCCGCAAGGGCATGTCGGTGCGCGAGACGAGCCAACCCATCGGCGCCGCCACTGCGCAGCAAATCAATGCCGACAGTATCGCGAGCATGAACGTCGTCAGCAGCGGATCGAGAAAGGCCGCGTCCGACACCAGCCGGTGGAAATTGCCGACTGTGAAGGCGCCCTTCGCGTCCGTGAATGCGTAATAGACGAGCCACGATATCGGCAGAATGATCAGGACGCAGAGAATGGCGGCGAACAACAGCAGGATCGGCTTCGACATATCGAACCCGAAAGAGCGGCGGAGTACGCGCGGAGCTGGTGCGGCGATGGTCATGAAATGACCTCACCCTCCCCCGCAAAGCGGGAGAGGGGAGACGACAGGCTGACGCTGGAACGACGCAAGCTGATCGCCCTGTCCGTCAAACGTGGAACAGTTTCACGTAATGCGCCTTGATCTCGTCGGCCGCTTTCAGCACACCGGCCGGATCGTCCTTCATCAGCTTGATCTGGCTGAGCGGCGTGCGGCCAGGCTTTTCTTTGGCCTGCGGATGAACCGAGCGCAGGCCGCCGACATCGATGCAAAGCTGCTGGCATTCCGGCGAGAAGCAGTAGTTCTGGAACAGCTTCGCCGCGTTCGGATGCGGCGCCGCCTTGAACATGCCGTTCGGCCCGATGATCAACGGCGTGCCTTCCGTGGCATAGACCGGCTCGACCGGCTGGCCCGATTCTTTTTCGGAGAAGATCAGGTATTCAACGCCGTCCGCCTGGATGGCGCGCTCGCCAAGCGCCAGCTTCTTCGGCGGATCGGCAGCGGATTGAACCTGCAGGATGTTCTGCTTTGCCAATTGCTCGAAGTAGCCCCAGCCGATGTCGCGCACCATCTGGAACGTCGCGGTCATGATGGTGCCGCTGTATCCGGGATGCGCCTTCACGATTTTGCCCTTCCACTTCGGATCGAGCAGGTCGTGGAAGCTCTTCGGCGCCTCTTCCTTTTTCACCAGCTTGGTGTTGTAGGCGATGACACAGAGGAAGACGCGGAAGCTCGCGAACATGCCGTCCGGGTCTTTGTGATCGGCGGGATAATATTTCGCCACGTCCTCGGGGACATAGGCCTCGAGCCAGCCCTTGTTCTTCCAGATGACAAGATGCGAAGCGTCCGACGAATTGACGACGTCGACTGCGTGCACATTCGCGGCGTATTCCTGACCGATGCGCTGGAGCACACGCTCCGCGCCGGTGCGTTCGACCTGGCAGGCGACGCCATACTTCGCCTCGAACGCCTTGCCGATTTTTTGCGCGAGCTTCAGGTCGACGGAGGTGTACCAGACCGCCCTGCCCTCTTTTTTCGCCGCGGCGATCAAGGCGGGCGTGGTCGCGGTCGGCGGCGGCGCGGCGGCGCGCACGTAGGTCGAGAAGGCCGAGCCTGCGGCGAGCGCGCTGCTCCCGACGAGCAAACTTCTGCGTGAAATTGTGGATTTCATCGACGTATCCTCCCAAGTTTTCTTCGTTTCGGTCTTATTCTTAGGCAACCTTGCGAGTAAGCCCCTTAGGCGACCAGCGCCCGGCAACGCTCCGGCGAGAGCTGCAGCCAAACTGCATTTCCTTGCGGAATGCCGACGTCCGCAGCCGTGACGACCCGAAGCTGAGTGCCGCCGTCGATCTCAACCATATAGTCCCGGCTGTTGCCAAGAAAGACCTGCCGCACGACCGTGGCCTGCACCACGTTTTCGGCCTGTTGCGGGCGGTCTGGTGTCAGATGAATTTCATGCGGACGAATGGAAACGGCCGTCTCGGCACCCGCGACAACAGGCGCGCCCGTGCAGCGTATCGTGGCGCCGCCGACATTTATGTGGGTTTGATCGAGACCTTTGCCTTTGATGACGTTGCTGGAGCCGATAAAGCGGGCGACGAATTCGGAGCGCGGCCGGTCATAGATTTCTTCCGGGCTTCCCGCCTGCTCGATCTTACCGGCATTCATCACGCAGATGAGATCGGCAGTTGTCATCGCTTCGGATTGGTCGTGTGTTACATACACCGTGGTATAGCGGTATGTGTCGTGCAGACGGCGGACCTCGAAACGCATTTCCTCGCGCAGGTTTGCATCGAGATTCGACAGCGGCTCATCGAGCAGCAGCGTTTCGGGTTCGACGATCAGAGCGCGCGCAAGCGCCACGCGCTGCTGCTGGCCGCCGGACAACTCGCCCGGATAACGCTGCGCCAGCGGGGCGAGCTTCGTGGTCGCGAGGATGGCATCGAGCTTCTTCGCGATCGTCCCCCGATCCATCTTCCTGAGCTTGAGACCATAGACGATATTCTCGGCGACCGTCATGTGCGGCCACAGCGCATAGCTCTGGAAGATCATCGACATGTTGCGCTTTTCGGGCGGCAACGAACTTGCCGGCGTTGAAATGACGCGGTCGCCGACGCGGATTTCGCCCTCGCTCGGCTCGACGAAACCGGCGAGGAGACGCAGCGTCGTGGTCTTGCCGCAGCCGGACGGGCCGAGCAGGCAAACAAGCTTGCCGTGCTCGACGGTCAACGAAACATCGTCGACCACGGCATTCGTGCCATATCGCTTGGTGAGATTCCTCAGCTCAACCGACGCCACGCGCTCCCTCCCCTCACGAATGCGGCTGTTCACAGCCGTCCTTCCGATTTGACCCCCACCCCGACCTTCCCCCTTTCAAGGGGAGGGAGAAGCGAGCCGCACACTTATTCCTCCCCTGAAAGGGGGAGGAATAAGGAGGGGGTCATCTTTTTCTGCCCGTCATGTTTCTCTGATTACGGCATCATGTGCCGGTGAATGCCGGCTTGCGTTTTTCCATGAAAGCCTTGCGGCCCTCGATGTAATCGTTGCTGGCGAAGCACTGCGCCACCAGCTCCGCGCAATGCTTCAAATTTCTTTCGGCAGGGTCCTTTACGGCTTCGCCGACGATGTACTTAACCGAATTCACCGTCAGCGGCGCATTGGCGCTGATGGTATCGGCATAATCCTTGGCGTATTTTTCCAGATCGTCGCCGGAAACGACACGGTTGACGAGGCCCATTTGCAACGCTTCGGCTGCGGTGAACTGACGCGCCGTGAAGAAGATTTCCTTGGCGAAGGAGGGCCCGACCAGATCGACCAGCTTCTTGATGCCCTTGTAGCCGTAGCCGAGTCCGAGCTTGGCGGCCGGCACGCCGAACTTCGAGTTATCCGAGCAGATACGCAGATCGCAGCACAGTGCCAAGCCGACGCCGCCGCCGATGCAATAGCCCTTGATCATTGCGATGGTCGGCTTGGGAAATTCGTAAACGGCCGTATTCGCCTTATCGACCGTCATATTATAGCGGTCGATGGCTTCCTTGCTCGAGCGCTCGCTTTCGAATTTCGAGATGTCGGCGCCGGAGACGAAGGCCTTGCCGCCGGCGCCGGTCAGCACGACGACGCGGATGTTCTTGTCGCTCGCGAAATCCGCAAGGATGCCCGATGCGGCCTCCCACATTTCGAGCGAGACGGCGTTGTGCCGCTCCGGGTTATTGAAGATGAGATAGCCGACGCCCCCCTCTTTGCGGGACAGCATCTTGTCGGTCTGGGTCATTCCTTATGTCCTTCTCTAATTTTGCCCGATAGCGCCGCTGCGCATGAGGCCGTCATTCCGGGGCGCGCCGACCCGCCTCCCTCGCTTCGCGAGCTTCAGCGCGTTTGAGTCCGCCGAAGCGGCGTAAGCCGCGAAGGCGGAATGACGGAATGCGAGGGCGGCCATATTTCACACCGCCTTTGCCGCGCGCAGCGCCTTGATTTCATCGCCGCTAAATCCGAACTCGCTCAGAATCTCGTCCGTATGCTCGCCGCACTCCGGCGGCCGCGCGGCGATTTTGCTCGGTGTGCGCGAAAGCGTGAACGGCTGCCCGACGAGCCCGAGCTTGCCGCCGTCCTTGCGCGCCGATTCTTTCGCCATGCCGAGATGCTTGACCTGCGGATCGGCAAAGACCTGGTCGATGGAATAGATCGGCCCGCACGGCACGCCGGCCTTGTTGAAGATGTCGACCCACTCGGCGTTCGTCTTCGTCGCCGTCGCCTTGTCGATCTCGGCATTGAGCGCGTCGCGATTCTGCGAGCGCAATTTTCCGCTCTTGTAGCTTTCCGCAGCGATCCATTCCGGATGTCCGACCGAATTGCAGAAGCGCTCCCAGATCAACTGGCCGGTGACGGCAATGTTGAGATGACCGTCTTTGGTTTTGAAAACGCCGGTCGGGATCGAGGTCGGGTGATTGTTGCCGGCCTGCTTTGCGACCTGGCCTTCGGTGAGGTAGCGCGCTGCCTGGAAGTCGAGCATGAAAATCTGGGCTTGCAGAAGCGACGTCGTCACCCACTGACCTTCGCCGGATTTCTCTCGTTCGAGCAGCGCCGTCAAAATACCAAGGGCGCAGAACAATCCGGCGGTCAAATCGGCGATCGGGATCCCGACCCGCACCGGCCCCTGCCCCGGCAGACCGGTCACCGACATCAGGCCGCCCATACCTTGCGCGATCTGATCGAAGCCCGGCCGTTTGGAATAGGGGCCGTCCTGACCGAAGCCCGAGATGCTCGCGAGCACGATGCCTTTGTTGATCTTGCGCAGGTCCTCGTAGGCGATGCCGAGGCGCTCTTTCACGTCGGGACGGAAATTTTCCACGACCACGTCCGCCTTCGCGAGAAGCCGCTTGAATGCTGCAAGGCCTTGCGGCGACTTGAGGTCGAGCGTCATGCCTCGCTTGTTGCGCTGGAGATTCTGGAAGTCGGAGCCCTCGCGCGGCCCGCCCGGTCCTTCGCCTTCGGACAGATGCGGTGGGGTCTCGATCTTGATGACATTGGCGCCCCAGTCGCCGAGCTGCCGGACGCAGGTCGGGCCGGAACGGACGCGAGTCAAATCGAGGACGGTAAAGCGGGAAAGGGCGTCAGAAGCCCTGGAAAACGGCATGCGAAGTCACTCCAGCGCGTGTTTTTAGCAGCCTTGGCCGGCTTTTGCGGGCAGACATTCCCCGATAAAGGGCGGCTTGTCCACGTATCCCTGTCATTCCGGGGCGGCCCAAAGGCCGAACCAGGAATCCATAGCCCCAGCACTGCGGAGTATGGATTCCGGGCCCGGCGCATGCGCGCCGTCCCGGAATGACAAAGCGTTTTATTCATCATCCTGCCGCATACCGCGAGCCTGCGCCTTGAAAAGGCCATCGCAAGCTGTCATATGATCCCTGCGGATGAACGACTCGATCTCGGGTTCTGCGGGCCGCGTGCACGAAATTCTTTAACAACGATTTTCGCCCCGCCCATCCGACTTTCAACCAAGCCGACAACCCTGGCAACGCGGGATGTCTTAAAACCAGCGATTCCGCCGGTCGCATGAGCGATTCGGCCGTGTCGCCATATAAGAAAGAGACTCTTTGAATTCTTTTCACGATTTCGGCCTCGCAGAGCCGATCACTCGCGCACTTGCGGATGAGAAATACGTCACTCCCACTCCGATCCAGGCACAGACCATTCCGATCGTCCTTCAGGGACGCGACGTCATCGGCATCGCCCAGACCGGCACCGGCAAGACCGCGGCTTTCGCGCTCCCGATCCTGAATCACATCGTCAACAAGCGGCGGCGGCCTGAGAAGAAAGCGTGCCGAGTGCTGGTGCTGTCGCCGACGCGCGAGCTCTCCGGCCAGATCGTCGACAGCTTCCGCGCTTATGGGCGCTACATTCGCCCGCTCGCGTTCGCGCTTGCGATCGGCGGCGTGCCGATCAACCGGCAGGTCCGCTCGCTCGCGCACGGCGTCGAAGTCCTCGTTGCAACGCCCGGTCGCCTGCTCGATCTCGTGGCGCAACGCGCGCTGCGGCTCGACCAGGTCGAGGTGCTGGTGCTCGACGAGGCCGACCGCATGCTCGACATGGGCTTCCTCCCGGACATCAAGCGCGTGCTGAAGCACCTGCCGACGAAGCGGCAGACGCTCTTCTTCTCCGCCACGATGCCTGCCCCCATCCAGGCGCTCACCCGGGAGCTGCTGCGCGACCCGGCGACGATCAACCTGGAGCGGAAGGCGGCACCGGCGGTCGGGATCCGGCAGGCACTCTACCCGGTGCGTGA
>DASUKT010000059.1:0-4098 GCA_036278575.1 Pseudolabrys sp.
CGATTGCGCTCGCCGATCTTGTGCGCGCCGGACGCGGGTTTCTGCGCGCCGTTGTAGCGGCAGCAGCGGCTCGTTAACCGGCGTGGCGCAAGATGCGCCAATGAGCCTCAATCGCCGCCATTTCATAACCGTCGCCGCCGCCGCAGCGGCACTCCCTGCCACAGCCGCCCCCCTCTCCAAGCTCGGCATTGACGCGACAACGCTCGGCGTGCGCCCCGGCGCGCCGGACGATCAGAGTCACGCCGTGCAGCGCGCGATAGACAGGGCCGCGAAGGCGCGCACACCGTTAGTGCTTCCCCCCGGAGTCTATCGCTGCGGCGACCTCAATCTGCCTGCGGGCGCGAACCTCGTCGGTGCCCGGGGCGCAACGCGGCTCGTGTTCACGCGTGGACGATCGCTCATCGCAGGCGAGCACGCCGATACCGTTTCACTGGAGGGTCTCATCCTCGACGGGAAAGGGCAAACCATCCCGGATGGCCGCGGCCTTGCGCACATGAACGATGTGCAAAAGCTGCGCATCGATGCCTGCGAAGTCATCGACGCCGCCGGCAACGGCATCCTGCTCGATGCGTGCGACGGCGAAGTCACGCGCACGATCATCACCAAGGCCGCCGACACCGCGCTGTTCTCGCGCGATGGGCGCGGGCTGCTCATCATCGGCAACATCATCCGCGATTCCGGCAACGGCGGCATCCGCGTCTGGCAGAGTGAGAAAAAGGCGGACGGCAGCACCATTGCCGACAACCGCGTCGAAGATACGGCGGCGCGTTCGGGCGGCAGCGGGCAGAACGGCAACGCTATTAACGTCTTTCGCGCCGGCAACGTGATCGTGCGCAACAATCACATTCGCGGCGCGGCTTTTTCCGCCATCCGCGGCAACGCCGCTTCCGACATCCAGATCCTCGGCAACAATTGCAGCGCGCTCGACGAAGTCGCGATCTATTCGGAATTCGGTTTTCAGGGCGCGATCATCGCGGAAAACATCGTTGACGGCGCCGGCATCGGCGTTTCCGTTACCAATTTCAACGAAGGCGGACGGCTCGCAACCGTGCGCGGCAACATCATCCGCAATCTGGCGGCGCGCCGTCCCGGCACACCGCCGGAGGACGAAGGCATTGGGATTACCGTCGAGGCCGATGCGGCTGTCACCGGAAACATCGTCGAGAACGCCGCCAACACGGGCATCAGCGCCGGTTGGGGCCGCTACATGCGCGACATTGCGATTACCGGAAATATCGTGCGCGTGACCGATTATGGCATCGCGTTGTCCGTCACAGCCGGCGCCGGCGGCGCTGTCGTTACCGGAAATCTGATCACCGGCGCGCGGCGCGGCGCCGTGGTCGGCGTCGAATACAGGAAGGCGGTAACCGGCGACCTCGCCCGGGGCGGCCAGAATCCCTATCCGCAGATCAAGATCGCCGATAATCAGGTCAGTTGAGCCGGGGCTCATTACCGCGCGTTAATGCGCCGGCCATGTTTCGGCCCGATTGGATTTTTATTCGCCCAAAGCCATGACGCTCGCCATCGCGCCCGCGCCTTCCCGTAGACCATTCCGGAAGCTTTTCGTGCTGCTCTTGCTCGCCGTCTTCCTCCTGCCGATCCTCGCGCGCGCGACGCTGTTCGCCATCGGCGACGCGCCGCGCAGCTGGCGCGATGCCGACTGGTCGAGCACCGGCATCCTGCCGGCAGCAGCGGACGACAAGCCGGCGCGCGTCGTCGTCTTCACCGGCACGACCGGAAGCTGGAAAGGCATCTTCGCGGTCCATAGCTGGATCGTGCTGAAGCAGGCGGGCGCAACCGAATGGACACGCTACGATGTGGTCGGCTGGGGCAGTCCGGTACGCACCAATAACTGGCCGCCGGACGGACTTTGGTACGGCAACAAGCCGGTCGCCATCGCCGACGTGAGCGGAGCGTCGGCGGAAGAATTGATCCCGAAAATCGAGCGCGCGATCCAGGGCTATTCCTTTCGCCACGACGGCGATTACCGCATCTGGCCCGGGCCCAACAGCAACACGTTCACGGCCGCCGTGCTGCGCGCCGTGCCGGAATTGGGCGCAACGCTGCCATCGAACGCGATCGGCCGCGATTTCCGCGCGCGCTTTTATGCGGGCTTCACCGACAGCGGCACCGGCGTCGAGATCAATTTCTGGGGCCTGGCCGATATCAAAATTGGCTGGGTGGAAGGCATCGAGGCCAATCTGCTGGGGCTTGTCGCGGGCATCGATCTCCGGCACCCGGCGATCAAATTACCGGGGTACGGCCGTATCGGATTTGAGCCGGCGCTCGCGACGGCGTTGGCGCGCTGAATTCCGCTCACATCTATTTGTGCCGCACATTGCGCCACAGGGGTGACGCAGGCGCGCGGCTCATGGCAAGTTGAGGTCATGCGCGACACGCTTCCCCTGCTCGACCGGATTTCCTTTCCGGCGATCTACCGCGGCAAACTCGAGACCCTGCAAGTCAATGTCGGCTATCGCTGCAATCAATCCTGCTTTCATTGTCACGTGAACGCCGGGCCGAACCGGACCGAGGAAATGTCCGGCGAGATCGTCGACGTGGTCGTCGATTTCATCGGGCGACGGAAAATTGCCACGCTCGACATCACCGGCGGCGCGCCGGAGCTCAACCCGCACTTCCGCCGCCTCGTGCAGACCGCGCGCCGGCTCGGCACACATGTCATGGATCGCTGCAACCTCACCATCCTTGAACAGCCAGGGCATGAAGACCTTGCCGAATTTCTGGCGAGCGAACGAGTCGAGGTTGTCGCCTCTATGCCATGCTATTTGCAGGACAATGTCGAACGCCAGCGCGGCAAAGGCGTGTTCGATGGCTCAATCCGCAGCCTGCAAAAGCTGAATGCGCTCGGTTACGGCCATGGTGGAGAGCTGAACCTCAACCTCGTCTACAACCCGCAAGGCCCATCTCTGCCGCCGCCACAAGCCGCACTCGAGGCCGACTACAAGCGCGTTTTGGGCGAGCAATACGGCATCGTCTTCGACAAGCTATTCGTGCTTGCCAACATGCCGATCCAGCGCTTCGGCTCGACGCTCGTCACCAAAGGCGAGTTCGACGGCTATCTCGATCTCCTGCGCGACGCGCATCTCGACGCCAATCTCGAGGGGGTGATGTGCCGCGGCCTGATTTCGGTCGACTGGCGCGGTTTTGTCTACGATTGCGACTTCAATCAAATGCTCGACCTGCCGCTCATGCGTGGCGAACGTGCACGCACGCATCTCTCGGACTTGCTCTACGAGGACCTCGAAGGCAATCCGATCCGCGTCGCCGGTCATTGCTACGGTTGCACGGCCGGTCAGGGATCAAGCTGCGGCGGCGCGCTGAAGGAAGCGGCGGAATGAACGTCTTATCGTCAGTGCGCCCGCCGGCCGGCGAGGAAACGGGTGCCGGCCGCGTCTGTCCGGCCGACTACACGTACTCGCCTTCGGTGTTCGCGCGCGCTCCCGATTTCAGCGCCGACGTTCTTTATGTTGTCGGCGGTTTGTACGGCAATCTTGCCGCGCTTGATGCGGTCGAGCAACTCGCCAGTGCTGAGCGCATGCCGACCACCATTGTTTTCAACGGCGACTTCCACTGGTTTGATGCCGATGCGGAGTCGTTCAGCGAAATCGAGCGCCGGGTCGCGCCGCATCGGGCGTTGCGCGGCAATGTCGAAACCGAGATCGCACGCGAAGCGGATATCGGTGCAGGCTGCGGCTGCAATTATCCTGCGACCGTCGGTGACAATATCGTGCGGCGCTCGAACGAGATCCTCACGCAACTGCGCCGTGAAATGCCGCCTTCCGCGCGCGCAAGATTGCGTGGTTTGCCGATGCACCTCGTTGCGAAAGTGCGCACGTTGCGCGTTGGCATTGTGCATGGCGATGCCTGGTCATTGGCCGGCTGGAATTTTGCGCAGGAAAATCTGGACGATCCTCACCGTCGTGCAGTACTGGCGGAAGCTGCGAAGTCGTCGCTTGTCGATGTGTTTGCGTGCACTCACACGTGTCTTGCCGCCCTGCGCGAGTTCGATTTTCCAGGCCAGCGCCTAATGGTGATCAACAACGGCGCGGCCGGAATGCCGAACTTTTCCGGCTCGCA
>DASUKT010000060.1:0-3632 GCA_036278575.1 Pseudolabrys sp.
AAATTAAGCTTGATCTTTAAGGTTTAACAGCCCTTCCGCTTGCAGCGCGCCACACACGGCATGATGTTTCGCAACACCGATCACTCGGAGAAGGTGCAGTGATGATCGAGCGTCGCAAGGAGCCACGGAGCCGGTCCTATCTCGGCGGAACCATCGCTTTCAACGGAAGGCGTTCGACCGCAAGCTGCCTCATTCGCAACACGTCGAATTCGGGCGCGAAGCTGGCGGTGGATAACAATGCCTTCGTCCCCGATGTCTTCGAGCTGCATGTGCCGCAACGCGAAGCGGGCTATCGTGCGCGCATGAAATGGCGCAGCCAGTCCGAAGCCGGCGTCGAAATCGAGCGGTTTGCTGATGCGCCGCAACCAGTCGCGATCAAACCGGCGCTCCGGATAAAGCAGCTCGAGCGCGAGAACACGTTTCTCCGGCAGCGGCTAACAGGCGAGCTCGACTAGGTCCCTCTACTCGTCAGGGACGTTTTCCAGCGCCATTGCAGCGATTTGCACCGCCTCGCGTGCCGTGCGCTGCACCCCGTCCGCTCGCTCAGGCGTGCCCGGACTTTTACGCGAAATTTATCGCCCCACACGTCACCATTGTTTCAAGAAACCGTCGTCGCTTCGCCACGAAAGCCTTTTACAAGACGTGTCAGGCACAGAGGCAAACGAGGACACGACCATGCAGCTTGACCGTCAAGTTGAAGGCCAACCCGATCTGTCGCGCTGTTTTGCATTGCCCACCCCCTGCCCCTATTGCGGCGACACATTGGTCGCGCCGATCGCATCGGAATTCGTCGAAGGCGGCGAAATTCGCCATCACTGGGCCTGCGAGACCTGCAGCAGCCATTCGCTGACCTCCGTCTCCGTGGCGATCGGTTCGAGCCATTAGACCGGCTCCGCGCGGGAAAACGGGTGAATATACGACCCCGTGTGGTGTTAGATTACTCAGCCGCGGGCGGCAAAACGCCGCCGCGAACGGCCATGCACGGAGGGAGCAATGAAATTGACGATTTTGCGGACTGCCTTGGCAACGCTTGCTTGCGCGACAGCCGTCGCACTGGCCTCGCCATCGATGGCGGCAACCATGCACTTCAAGGCGAGCATGAAAGCCTCAAACGAAGTGCCTCCGACCAAAAGCAAAGGCACCGGCTCGGTAACCGCCACTCTCGATACCGCGAGCAAGAAGCTGACCTGGAAGGGCAGCTACAAGGGCCTGACCGGACCCGCCACCGCGGCGCATTTCCACGGCCCCGCCGCCCGCGGCAAGAATGCCGGCGTCGCCATTCCGATTTCCCCGAACACCAGCCCCTTCCAAGGCTCCGCCACCCTGACCGACGAGCAGGTCAAGGATCTCGAAGCCGGCATGTGGTACGTCAACGTACATACGGCCGCCAATAAAGGCGGCGAAATCCGCGGTCAGCTTGTGAAATAATCCGCAACGGCACCGCACGCAGAGAATTGAACCCGCCGGCCCGCCACCGGCGGGTTTTTGATTTGACCGCAGCATTTGGCAAATCGGCGCACTTGGCGGATCAGCCGTCGGCGTTCTAATCTGAGCCGGCGACGAAAACTTAGCGAAAGTCTCTCATGTCACGATCGAACGGCTCGGCGCCCATTCTGGTCGCAGGCGGCGGCATTGGCGGGCTGGCCACCGCCTACGCCTTGGCTCTCAAGGGTTTTTCCGTCCGCGTCCTCGAGCAATCGCCGGAATTCCGCGAAGTCGGGGCCGGTATCCAGCTCGGCCCCAACGTCTTCCGCGCACTCGAGCGGCTCGGCCTGAAAGACGCTGTGCTCGCCGACGCCCATCAGCCGCCCGCGCAGGAGATGCGCGATGCGCTGACCGGCGAATTGATCGTCAACATTCCGCTCGATGAGCGTTTCGAGAGGAAATTCAAGCAGCCCTACGCCGTCAGCCACCGCGCCGATATTCTCGACACGTATCTGAAGGCCTGCCGCAGCAACAACCTGATCACGCTCGAAAACAGCCGGCACGTCGAGGGTTATGACGAAACCGCAGACGGCGTCACCGTTACGCTCAAAGGTGGCGAGAAGATCAACGGCCGGGCGCTGATCGGCTGCGACGGCATGTGGTCGGCGATCCGCGAGCGCATCGTTGCCGACGGAAAGCCGCGTGTGTCGGGTCACATCGCCTATCGCGCCGTGCTCAAGCGCGCCGACGTGCCCGAGGATCTCTGGCGGCCCGACGTCGTGCTATGGGCCGGCCCCCGCACGCACTTTGTGCACTACCCGTTACGCCGCGGTGAGCTCTACAACCTCGTCGCTGTCTTTCATTCCGATCACTACGAGGAAGGCTGGAACGCGGAAGGCAGCACCGAACTCTTATGGCAGCACTTTAAGGGCGAGCGGCCGGAAGTGCTGCGTATGCTCGAGCGCATCGAGACCTGGCGCATGTGGGTGCTGTGCGACCGCGAGCCGGTGAAGAACTGGAGCGCCGGCCGCGTCACCCTGCTCGGCGATGCCGCACATCCGATGCTGCAATATCTCGCGCAAGGCGCCTGCATGGCGACCGAGGACGCGGTGACGCTCGCGGACAAAGTCGCCGAGCAGCCGGACGATCTTCCCGCCGCGTTCCTCGCCTATCAGCAGGCGCGTTACCTGCGCACTGCGCGCGTGCAGATCATGGCGCGGGTCTATGGCGAGTTCTATCACGCCCGCGGTCCCACGGCGGAGCTGCGCAACATGATGCTCGCCGGCCGCACGCCCGAGCAATCCTTCGACGGCATCGCGTGGCTTTACGGCGATGGGAGCTGATCCCGAGTACCGCCGTTTGTATCCGCTTATTCCCGCGCAAGCGGGAATCCAGTACTTTTATGTTCTGGGTCCCCGCGTTCGCAGGGACGAGCGGACTGTTCGATTTGGTCGCGCTACCGCTTATGAATGTGCGCGTCGTCGATGACCTTGCCCCACTTGACGATGTCGGACTTCAACCGCGCCATCAACTCACTTGGCGTGCTTGCTGACGCGTCGATGCCGACTTTCGCGAATTTCGCTTTCAGGTCGGGATCGGCCGTCACGTCGCGGATTGCCTTGTTCAAGGTGTCGATCACCGCCTTCGGCGTGCCCTGCGGCGCGAAAATGCCGTTCCATGATGTGACTTCGTAGCCGTTCACGCCTGCCTCATCCACAGTCGGCACATCCGGCAGGAACGGCGATCGCTTCGGTCCTGACGTCGCAATGGCCCGCATCTTGTGGCTGTTCAACTGTCCCTGGATCGCCGGCTGGAAGTCGATCTGCATCTGCACGTCGTTGCGCAACAGGCCGACGACGATATCGGGCGAGTTCTTGAACGGCACGATGATGACGTTGAGCTTGGTCATCGCCTTGAACAGCTCGCCGCCGAGGTTCTGCGTGCCGCCGACGTTGATAGTGCCGATGTTGAGCTTGCCGGGCTGCGCCTTCGCCGCCTTCATGAAGTCGCCGAGCGTCTTGTAGGGCGAATCTTCCTTCACGGCGAACACGAGATTGAACGTGCCAATGGTCGAGATCATCTCGAACTGCTTCACCGGATCGAACGGCAAGTGATTGAAGATCGCGACACTGATCGCGGTGCCGTTGGTCACGAAGCCAAGCGTGTAGCCGTCGGCCGGCGCCGAGAGCACGGCGCGCGCGGCGGTG
>DASUKT010000061.1:0-11722 GCA_036278575.1 Pseudolabrys sp.
TTCCCAATCCGCGCGCAACATGTGCGTTGAATAGTGCTCGGAGACGAAACGCACTTTGCGCGTGGTCTGCCGCGCTGCGTTGACGACGAGATGAGCCTCGATGCGAGGCTCCGCGGTAAGCGCCTGTCTCAACGCACGGCCAGCATCGTCATCGCCGACCATGCTGACGAAAATGCAGCGGGCGCCGAGCGAAACGATGTTACGCGCAACGTTACCAGCGCCGCCGATCAATGTTTCGCTGCGCTTGACCGCGATCACCGGCGCCGGCGCTTCGGGCGAAACGCGCGCTACCTCACCATAGACGAATTCATCGAGCATCAGGTCGCCGATGCACAACACCGTCTGCGCGGTAAGACCCGAGAGCTGTTTGTCAAAATCGAACATACTTTATTCCTGGCGCGCTAAACCGGCAGACGTCCGGCATCATGCCTTATCGATAGCGGTCGGCGCGATCGAGATAGCCCTTCACGTATTTGCCGACAGCTTCTTCGAGCGGCGTGAAGCCGACGTTATAGCCCGCCCGCCGCAGATTCTCGACACGGCCTTCCGTAAAGTACTGATACTGTCCGCGGATGCTTTCCGGCATGTCGATATACTCGATATTCGCCGGCTGGCCGAGCGCCTTGAACATGGCGCCGATCATGTCGCGAAAGCTTTCCGCCTTGCCAGTGCCGACGTTGAAGATGCCATTGACCCCACGCGCGCTCAGCAGCCAGCGCACGACAGCAACCGCGTCGTCGACATAAATGAAATCGCGGCGCTGGTCGCCGTCGGCAATTCCTTCGCGGTGCGACTTGAACAAGCGCACCGGTTTTCCGGACTTGGCGCCGTCGAACACCTTGGCAAGCACGCTTGCCATGGCGCCTTTGTGATATTCGTTCGGCCCGAACACATTGAAAAACTTCAAGCCGGCCCAGTGCGGCGGCAGATTCTCTTTTTTGACGAAACGGTCGACCACGACCAGATCGAACAGATGCTTGCTCCAGCCGTACAGATTTAAAGGCCGAAGCTTGCGCAAGGCTTCCGGCGACCAGTCGTCATCGAAGCCCTGCGTACCGTCGCCGTAGGTCGCAGCGGAGGATGCATAAATGAAGGGCGTGCGCGTAACCGTGCACCAGTCCAAAAGCCTCAGCGACAGGCGGAAGTTGTTTTCCATCACCAGGTCGGCGTCGCGCGCCGTGGTGTCTGAAATCGCGCCCATGTGGATGACCGCGTTGAGCTTGCGCGAATCGAGCCAGACCATGAGGTCGGCAGGCGGCACGATGTCGGCGATCTGCCGCTTTGAGAGATTGCGCCATTTATCGTCGTCGCGGCCGAGCAAATCGTTGACCACGATATCGGTATGGCCAGCCTCGTTCAGGCTCGCCACGATGTTCGAGCCAATGAAACCGGCCCCGCCCGTGACCAAGAACATCGCAAACCCTCGCCTCACCCGTGCCGAAGCCATCCTTTGCCCCAGTCACGGCAGAGGCGCAACTTTCGGCCGCGCCGCTCCCAAATGGGCATGGGACAAGGTAAAGATTTCGGCCTAATCGCCGGCATTCCGCCGCTTCACGCCTTCCCCGCAACGCCGGACACGCTATTTTCGGGCGCACAATGCCGCCTCAGACAGCCCGCAATACCGCGCCCGTGCTCCTGATCCCCTATGTGTGGATCGGCGATTTCGTGCGCTGCCATTCGGTCGTCAAGCTCCTGCGCGCGCAAGCGCCGGAGCGGCCGGTCGACATCGTCAGCAGCACATTGTGCGCGCCGCTGGCCGATTACATGCCCGGCATCCGCCAACGCATCGTCTTCGATCTGCCGCGCGGACGCATCGCACTCGCGCGCCAGCGCGCATTGGCTGCAAAACTGCGCGCCGAGCACTACGGCCAGGCGCTCGTCATGTTGCGCACGTGGAAGTCGGCGCTGGCGCCGTTTCTGGCCGGAATTCCGACACGCACCGGATTCGCCGGTGAAGTCCGTTTCGGTCTGATCAACGACGTGCGCTGGGGCGAGCGCAAGCTGCCGCGCATGATCGACCGCATGGGCGCACTTGCGTTGCCCAAGGATGCGCCGCTTCCGCCGGAATGGCCGTTGCCCGAATTGGTTGTGCCCACCGATGAAATCAAAGCGTGGCGCGAGCGGCGCGAGCTTGCCGACGAAGGACGGCCGATCGTGACGCTTTCGCCCGGCGCGGTCGGCGCCGGCAAGGCTTGGCCCGTCACTCACTACGCGGAACTTGCGCGCCGGCTTGCAGCGGACGGCGCATCGATTTGGGTGCTTGGCGGACCAAATGAAACGCCGCTTGCAAAACAGATCGCAGCGGCTGCCGGCGAGCACGTCCGCGATTTAACGGGCCATGATCTGCGCAACGCCATCCTCGCGCATGCAGCCGCCGACGTGGCAGTCACCAACGACTCCGGCCTGATGCATGTGGCGGCGGCGATCGGCACGCCGACGGTCGCCATTTTCGGCCCGACCAGTCCGTGGCATTGGGCGCCGCTCAATACGGTCGCCGCCATCCTCGAACCGCCCGGCGACGAAGCCGCGCGCGAGCGCGGCCGCATGCGGGGAAATCCTGCTGTCGCGCACCGGCGCACCGGCGACGTCGCGGTGGAAACCGTGCTCACGGCGGTGCGCAGCGTGCTTGCAAAAGCGGGGGCCTGATCCGCGAGCCGGTTAACGAGCCGCGAATTGAAAACTGACGCCCTTACCCGTTTTGTGCTATCAATTCCGCCCTCTCAGGCCGCAGCAGTTCAATGAATAAACCGCAACCAAACGACGCCATTAGCAAGCGCGCAGAGACGGCGATCCGGTCGGCACTACGCACGCTGGAAGCCGAAGGCGGCGGCGTCGATGCGCTCGCCGCGGCGCTGCGAGATTCTCTCGGCACGGCCTTCGTCAATGCGGTCGAACTCATCCGCACCGCGCGCGGCCGCGTGATCGTGAGCGGCATGGGAAAGTCCGGCCACGTCGGCGGCAAGATCGCCGCAACGCTGGCCTCCACCGGCACACCGGCGTTTTTCGTTCATCCGGGCGAAGCAAGCCACGGCGATCTCGGTATGATCACGCCGGACGACGTTATTCTCGCGCTGTCGTGGTCGGGCGAGACGGCGGAACTCAAGAATCTCACGGATTATTCGCGGCGATTCAAGATCGCCCTGGTCGCGCTCACCGCCAATTCCGACAGCACGCTGGCCAAGGCTGCCGACGTGGTGCTCGCCATGCCGCAGGCGCGCGAGGCTTGCCCGCACAATCTCGCGCCGACAACGTCTTCGCTGATGCAGCTTGCGCTTGGCGATGCGCTCGCCATCGCGCTGCTCGAAAGCCGCGGGTTCACCGCGACCGATTTCGGCCTGCTGCATCCGGCCGGCCGGCTTGGCGCGCTGCTCAAGTTCGCGCGCGACCTCATGCACACCGGCGATGCCATACCGCTTGCGCCGCTCGGCACGCGCATGTCGGCGGCGATCATCGAAATGTCCGCCAAGCGATTGGGCTGCGTCGGCATTACCGATGCCCTCGGCACGCTCGTCGGCATCATCACCGACGGCGATTTGCGCCGCCACATGCGCGCCGACCTGCTCGACGCCGCCGTCGAAAACGTGATGACGCGCAATCCGAAGACAATTCGGCCCGACCAGTTGGCCAGCGAAACGCTCGAAATTCTCAATTCGGCGAAAGTGACCGCGCTGTTCGTGGTCGAGGGCGCAAAGCCTGTCGGCATCGTCCATATCCACGATCTGTTGCGCGCCGGCGTGGCTTAGCAAACTGCAATTTCACCTTGCTACGGCGCGATACGCCCAACCGCGCACATGACTTCATCGACTGACGGCGGCCCTGCTTCGCTTCCGAGGACTTTGATGGGGCCGTTGCCGCGCGGACCCGTTAAGCCCGGCTTCGTGTCCGTAAAGATCGCGACCAGCGGAACGCCGAGCGCAGCGGCGAGATGCAGAAGCCCGGTATCGACGCCGACAACAAAGGATGCGCCCGCAATCAAACGCGCAACATCGTCGAGCGGCTTGCGTTCGCTCACGCGTGCGTGCGGCAAGGCGGCCGCGAGCCGCTCGCTGCGTGCGCGTTCGGCCTCGCTGCCCCAGGGCAAAACCAAATCCGCTCCGGATGACTTGAGCGCGTTGCCGAGCGCGATCCAGTTTTTTTCCGGCCATTCTTTTTCATGCCGTGCGGTCGCGTGCAGCAATACGGCATACTGCGAGGGCGCGGTCGCAAGCTGCGAGCGAATGAGCCCATAATCGGGAGCGCCTTCCGGCGAGTAACCGAGCGCCCTGCCGGTCAGAATTCGATTCCGATCGATCGCGTGCAATTCACGGCTCACGCTATGCCGCACCTCGTAAAACAATGACGCAACAGACTCGCGGATACTGGCGCGATCGTAGCCGTGGCGCCTTCCCTTCGCGAGCCGCGCGATCACGGCGGAGCGCAGCAGACCCTGGCTATCGACGATCTCGTCATACGTCCGCGCTCGAATGGCGCTCAGGCTTTTATTGATCTCGGAAAATGTCGACGGGACATAAAGCGACTTGCGCCACCGGCGCGACGCAACCGGAATGACCTCAGTCACGCCATGATGCAAGCGTACGAGCGGCGCGAATGCTTCCTCCACCACCCATGCGATTCGGGCGTCAGGAAGGCAGCGGCGCGCATCGCTTAAAGCCGGCAAATGATGGATGACATCGCCAAGCGACGATGTTTTTATGAAAAGAATATCGGCCATGGAGGCGTTTCAGTGTCCTTAAAGAACCGTTAAGCATGCAACCCATAACCATGGCCGCCGACGCTACATTTAAAAGCCCATATTTACATTCATCTGTCGAAAACTACGGGTAATCGAGAGAATTTGCCATGACCATTCTGGTGACCGGCGGAGCCGGTTATATCGGCAGCCACATGGTGCACGAGCTCGTCGATGCCGGCGAGTCGGTGATCGTGCTCGATAATCTTTCTACCGGATTTCGCTTCCTCATTCCCGGCTCAGTTCCCTTTGTCGCCGGAAGCACCGGCGATCGTGGCCTTGTCGCCAGAACCATCGAAAAGCATCGGGTCGAAGCAATCATCCATTTCGCTGCGTCGATTGTCGTGCCGGATTCGGTTCGCGATCCGCTCGGATATTATCGCAACAACACAATGAATACCTGCGCGCTGCTCAATGCGGCGGTCGAAGGCGGCGTGAAGCAGTTCATTTTCTCGTCCACGGCGGCGGTTTACGGTAACGCCGGCGACGCGCCGGTGCGCGAGGATGCGCCGACGCCGCCGATTTCGCCTTACGGCAGCTCGAAGCTGATGTCCGAGATCATGCTGCACGATGCCGCGCGCGCGCACGACATGCGCTTCGTCATCCTGCGCTATTTCAACGTTGCCGGCGCCGATCCGAAGCGGCGCACCGGCCAGTCGACGCCCGCTGCCACGCACCTCATCAAGGTCGCGTGCGAGGCCGCGCTTGGCAAACGCGCAAAGCTCGAAGTGTTTGGCACCGATTATCCGACGCCGGACGGCACCTGCGTGCGCGACTACATCCACGTCACCGATCTTGTCCGCGCCCATCTGGCGTCGCTGGCGTATCTGCGCCGTGGCGGGAGCAAGATGCCCTTCAACTGCGGCTACGGGCACGGCCACTCCGGCCTGGAAGTGATCGACGCGGTCCGGCGCGCGAGCGGACGGAACTTTCCGGTCAACGTCGTGGACCGGCGCGCCGGCGATCCCGTTTCGCTGGTCGCAAACGTGAGCCGCATCCGCAACATGCTCGAATGGCGTCCCCAATTCGACAATCTGGACACGATCGTGAGCCACGCTTTCGCATGGGAACAGCGATTGCCGGGCAAACGCGAAGCCGTCGCCACGTGACGGATGCCTGCTGTTTGTTGCCTTTCCAATCGGCTTTGGGCTTGAAAAATAAGCGTTGGACGGGCATTGAAGCGGGCGCAGCCGCATAGCGCCTGCGCCATTCCGCCGTTAAAATCAGGCGTTCTCGACGAGGGCGAATGAAGGATTCTGTCATTCCGGCTGCCGCCGACGCGCATTACGGCGCTGCAACATTGATCCGCCGCCTGCTTGCCGAGCAGGGTCTCGCCCATTGGAAAAAATACGCCGTCGCATTCGTGCTGATGGCGATTGCCGCCGGCTGCACCGCGCTCAGCGCCTATCTCATCGGCGATGTGATCAACCAGGCCTACGTCAACCACAACCTGGCGGGCATCATTACGCTCGGATTCATCACCGCCGCCTTGTTCGCCGGCAAAGGCATTGCGACCTACGGCCATACCGTGTTGTTGTCGTACATCGGCAACCGCATCGTCGCCGACAATCAACGCCGCGTCTTCGACAAGCTGCTCAACGAAGGGCTCGGCTTTTTTTCCGACCGCCATTCGAGCGAATTCATCGCGCGGCTGACGGCGGGTGCTTCCGCCGCGACGCAGATGATCAATCTGCTCATCACCTCGTTCGGCCGCGACCTGCTCTCGCTCATCGGCCTCGTCATCGTGATGGTGGTGCAGGATCCGCTGATGTCGTTTTTCAGCTTCGTGGTCGCGCCCCCGGCATTTCTCGTGCTGCGCAAGCTGATCCGGCGCATCTATTCCATCGCTCGCAGCCAGTTCGACGGTGGCGCTCGCATCATGGAGACGATGCAGGAGACGCTGCAAGGAATCCGTATCGTCAAGGCGTTCACGCTTGAAGAGACCATGCGCGAGCGCTTTTCCCGCAATGTCGCCGCGGTCGAGCACGAAGCCAACAAAATGGCGCGCGTGTCCGCGCGCGCCAGCCCGCTGATGGAAACGCTGGGCGGCTGCGCCATCGCCATCGCCATCACTTACGGCGGTTATCGCGTGATCGAAACCGGCGCAACGCCCGGCCAATTCTTCTCGTTCATCACCGCTTTCCTGCTTGCCTATGAGCCGGCGAAGCGGCTTGCGCGGCTCAACATCCAGCTCAACAGCGGCCTCGTCGGCGTGCGCGTCCTTTTCGAGATTCTCGACAGCCCGTCGACCGAAGCGATCGACGACGAGAAACCTGCCTTGCAAATCGGTGCGCCGAGCATCGAATTATCCGATGTGCATTTTTCGTACCGCGGCGACGAAGCGGTGCTGAATGGACTGTCATTTGCAGCCGAGCCGGGCACAACGACCGCGCTGGTCGGACCTTCGGGCGGCGGTAAATCGACGGTGCTCAACCTGATCCTGCGTTTCTACGACATCGAGCATGGCAAGATCGCGATCAGCGGCCAGGATGTGAGCGAGGTTTCGCGCCGCTCCCTGCGCCGTCAAATCGCCTATGTCGGCCAGGACGTGTTTCTCTTCCGCGGCACGGTGCGCGACAACATTGCCTTCGGAAAGCTCGATGCGACGGAGGGTGAAATTGTCGCGGCGGCAAAGGCGGCCTACGCGCACGACTTCATCCTCGGATTTCCGCGCGGCTACGATACGCCGGTCGGCGAGCACGGATTGCAGCTTTCGGGCGGGCAGCGCCAGCGCATTTCGATTGCGCGCGCGCTCATCAAGAACGCGCCGATCATCCTGCTCGATGAAGCGACGGCGGCGCTCGATTCCGAATCCGAGCTTCAGGTGCGCGAGGCCATGGAGCATCTTTGCCAGGGCCGCACCACGCTGGTGATCGCGCACCGGCTGCACACGGTCGCGCATGCCGGGCGTATCCACGTGATCGAGGACGGCAGGGTCGTCGAATCCGGCCGGCATGACGAGCTGCTGCGCAAAAACGGCCGCTATGCCTCGTTCTACCGGCTCCAGCTGAAGGCGCAGGAGCCGCGTGCGCCCATTGCGGCGGTTGCTTCGTCCTGATGGCGCAGCCGTTGACGGCCCGGCGCATCACCTGATAACCCCACGGCCGTTCTTCACCCGCAATCGAACACTCTCCATAACCATCGGTACATCATGGCTTCCGACGACCGTTACGTCATTCCGCCGCCGCCGCAGGCAACCATTGCGGTTCAGGGCACGAGCAAGATTTTTCCCGTTCGCCGCATCTGGTGCGTCGGGCGCAATTATGTCGAGCACATCCGCGAGATGGGCCAGGACGAGCGGCTGCCGCCGTTCTATTTCGCCAAACCCGCCGACGCGATCGTGCCGGACGGCGGAACGGTGCCTTACCCGTCGCTGACCAAGGACATGCACCACGAGGTCGAGCTGGTCGTCGCGTTGAAAAGCGGCGGCCGCAACATTCCGGTCGACAAGGCCAATGACTGCATCTACGGCTACGCGGTCGGCATCGACCTTACCCGCCGCGACCTGCAGATTGCTTCGCGCGATCTCAAGCGCCCGTGGGAAATCGGCAAGGCCTTCGATCATTCGGCACCCTGCGGCGCGATCAAGCCGGCGTCCGAAAGCGGCCATCCGAAAAGCGGCAAGATCACGCTCAAGTGCAACGGCAAGATCCGGCAGGACGGCGACCTCAACCAGCTGATCTGGAACGTGCCGGAAATCATTTCGAATCTGTCGGGCATCGTCGCGCTCGAAGCCGGCGACATCATCATGACCGGAACGCCGTCGGGCGTCGCCGCAACGGTTGCCGGCGACAAGCTCGAGTGTGAGGTCGAAGGCATCGGCAAGCTGACCGTCACGATCGGGCAGCCGCTGAAGTAATCGCTGCGACAATCGATAAAAGAACCGGGCGCCGGCGCAAGTCAGGCGCCCTTTTCTTTTGCCATGTCGGCGTGTCGATGGACGAGCTTCCAGTCGCCGTCCTCGAAACGAAAAACTTCCGTCACGCGCAGCTTCATCGAAACCGGCTCGGCCTTCTTGCCGAGACGCGCGTTCGCGCTCTGGAATCCGGTCCAGAAGGCAAGCTCGCCGCTTGCCGCCGACTGAAGCGGCTCAAGCGTGGTGCTGCCCGGCTTCGAGAAAGACTTGGCGTCCGTGTCATAGCGCGATGCGACCTTGGCCGCGTCTTTCTCGTAGTCGCCTCCCGGCGAGAAAAAAGTCGCCGGGTTGTGTTGCGTCACGATTTCATCGAGGGAGGCGGGTTCGCCGTTGACATAGTCCTCGGCAACCTTCTGCCGTTTCTTCATGAATGCTTCGAACGCCGCCGGCGTGGAGCCCGCGCGAACAGTCTCCATCCAGTGCGCGAATGCCGCCATGAAGTTTTCCAGGAAAGTCCCGGTTTCCGGGCTGGCCAATTTCCCACGCCTGTCAAACAGATCGCCGGCACCGCCGATGTAGGCCTCCGGCTGTTGCATTACGAGCATGTCCAAAAAGACGAAGGTTTGCCGCAGCGCGTGATTGGCGCCGAACGCACCCAATTTGTAAGGCGTGACGCTGACGACGCTGACGGGCATTCCGCCGAACACGCTTTTTCCAGCCGGACGCGAGCCCACATCGATTGCATTCTTCAGGCATCCCGGAATGGAACGATTGTATTCCGGCGTTACGAACAGAATGCCATCGGATTTACGAATTTCGCTGCGGAATCGCGACCAGCTCGCCGGAGGCTGCTCGTCGAGATCTTCGTTGTAGAGAGGCAGATCGCCGATCTCGATCAGGCGGCACGATAACGATTTCGGCGCTCTTTCGATCAAAGCCTGCGCGACTTTCCGGCTGAAAGATGCGGCGCGCAAACTACCGACGATAACTGCAATGGACAGCGGCTCTTGCATGGAAATTTCCTCGACGAATTGCTCACCATCCAAGGAAAAGCGCTTCGCCGGGGTAAGTTTCCTTTGTCACTAAGCCGTGAAAAGGCGTTCGACCCCCGATGCGATCTCGAACAGACGATGATCCTGGCCGTTGCGCGCCATCAGCATCAGGCCCGTCGGCAGTCCGCCGTTGCGCGGTAATGGCAGCGAAATCCCGCACAGGTCGAAAAAGTTGCCAATGGTCGTATTTCGCAGAAGCTTTGCATTCCGCACCATGAACTCCTTTGGCTCGGCGACTTCGTCCATCCGCGGCGCGACGGTTGCCGTTGCCGGCAACGCCAGCGCATCGATATTGGCAAGGCGCGCGTCCATTTCGCGGATGAGCGCATCGCGCTCGCGCACGGCGGCGATGTAGTCTGCCGCCGAAATCTCCCGCCCTTTCTCGACGCGCGCGCGCACGATCGGATCGACGCCGTCGCCGCGTCGCGTCAGCAACGCACGATGAATGTAATAAGCCTCTGCGACCACCATGCTGGTGCGCTTGAGCAGCTTTGTCATTTCATCGATGACCGGCAACTTCTCGTCACTCAGCCGCACGCCGGCTTTGTTCAAATGGTTGATCGCTTCCGGAAAACTTTTTCCAACCGTTTCGTCGAGATTTTCGAGTGGCATGCCCTGAGGAATGCCGAGACGGAGTCCGGCAAGTGGGGCTGGCTCGAGCGCACGCGGTTCTTCGCCCGCCATCACCGCATCGGTATCGGCGCAAGTTGCGACGCTGCGCGCAAGCGAGCCGATGGAATCGAGCGAATAGGAGAGCGGAAACGCGCCTTCGGTCGGCACCCGCTGGCGGCTCGGTTTCCAGCCGACGATGCCGCAGATCGCCGCCGGAATGCGGCAGGAGCCGCCGGTGTCGCTGCCGATCGCGACGTCGCACATGCCGTCGGCAGCGGCGACTGCCGCGCCCGATGACGAGCCGCCGGGGACACGTGAACGGTCGGCCGGATTGCCAGGCGTGCCGAAATGCGGATTGGCGCCGACGCCTGTGAAGGCGAATTCCGACATGTTGGTTTTGGCAACGATCACCGCACCCGCCTTGCGCAGGCGGCGAACGATCGGCGCGTCCGCTATGGCCGGTTTGCCCTCCTCCGCGAGCACCTTCGAGCCGGCGCGCGTGACTTCACCGGCGACGTCGAAGAGATCCTTGATGCTGACAATCGCGCCGTCGAGCGGGCCAAGCGAAGTGCCGTTTCGCGCACGCGCATCCGCAGCGTCGGCCTCCGCCTTCGCGCGCTCGCGATAGATCGTCAGACAGGCGCGCGCGCCTTCGCCTTTCGGGTCTTCTATTTTTTCAAGCGCTTCATCGAGGCGCACACGTGCGGATTTCTGCTTCATGGAACTAATGTCGGGTTTCGGACGTTGCAGTCCCACTTGTAGCTGAAGCTGGGAGGAAATCATGCGCAAAGTTATCTTTGCGGCGCTGAGCATTGCGATGCTCGGTGTCATGCCGATAAGCGCCAATGCTCAAGACGCATTGGGCGGCGCAATTGTCGGCGCCGGCACCGGAGCGGTAATTGGCGGCGCGGTCGGCGGTGGACGCGGCGCGGCTGTGGGCGCCGCAGTCGGCGCCACGACCGGCGCGGCAGTCGGCGCCAATGCCGACGTTCGTTATCATCGTCGCTACTATTATCATCATCATCGTCACTGCTGGATCAATCGCTGGGGCCATCGACACTGCCGTTAGGACTGAGGGCAACTCGGTAGCGTGGCGTGAGAAGAGCGAGGCGGCAGAGGCACCGCCTCGCTTTTCTGTTTGCCTTTGCCCAATCCTCCGCGCTTGCGGGGGAGAGAGAGGCAGATGCGGTTCTTGCGCCTCATGCTGAGGAGCCTCCGACAGGAGCGCGTCTCGAAGGATGAGGCCCGATGCGAAGGCCGCCTCTCATCCTTCGAGACGCCCGCCTCCGGCGGGCTCCTCAGGATGAGGCGAAGACGCGCACCATCGCCCGTATTCTTAGCGACGCCGGGTGCGTCGTCGTCCCATTCCGCCTTCCGTCTCCCTCGAATGAACGAGGGCGCGCGGAACGCCGGGCGCCGCTCAGCTTTTCAAGCTGCCGGACCCACGGACCCCGGCGCCTCGCGGCACCGAGG
>DASUKT010000062.1:0-3081 GCA_036278575.1 Pseudolabrys sp.
GTGGTCCGTTTTCACCTGGCCGTGCTTGGTCGCAACCGTCGTGCCCTCGATCAGCGGCAGCAGATCGCGCTGCACGCCCTCGCGCGAAACGTCGGCGCCGGTGCGGCCCTCGCGGCCGGCGATCTTGTCGATTTCGTCGAGGAAAACGATGCCGTTTTGCTCGACGGCGCGGATCGCATCCTGCGTGAGCTGCTCGCTGTCGAGGAGCTTGTCCGATTCCTCATTGACCAGGAGATCGTGCGAGTCATGCACGGTCACGCGCCGCGTCTTGGTGCGGCCGCCGCCAAGCTTGCCGAAAATATCGCCAATCGAAATCGCGCCCATCTGCGCGCCCGGCATGCCGGGAATCTCGAACATTGGCACGCCTGAGCTGCCGGCTTGCAACTCAACTTCGATCTCCTTGTCGTCGAGCTCTCCCGCGCGCAGCCGCTTGCGGAACGTTTCGCGCGTCGCGGGCGAAGCGCCGGGACCGACCAGTGCATCGACCACGCGCTCTTCCGCATTCAATTCGGCCCTGGCGCGCACGTCCTTGCGCTTGCGCTCGCGCGTCATCGTGATCCCGATCTCGACGAGATCGCGCACGATCTGCTCAACGTCGCGGCCGACATAGCCGACCTCGGTGAATTTGGTTGCCTCGACTTTCAGGAACGGCGCCCCCGCAAGCTTGGCGAGGCGGCGGGAGATTTCCGTTTTGCCGACGCCGGTCGGACCGATCATCAGAATGTTCTTCGGCAGCACTTCCTCGCGCAGTCTTTCGTCAAGCTGTAGGCGGCGCCAGCGATTGCGCAAGGCGATCGCGACCGCGCGCTTGGCGTCGTTCTGCCCGACGATGAAGCGGTCCAACTCGGAAACAATTTCGCGGGGAGAGAAGGAAAAGTCGGCCATTATTTTGCTCACTCGTCATTCCGGGACGGCGCGCGAGCGCCGGGCCCGGAATCTATACTCCGCAGCGTTGAGGATTATGGATTCCGGACTCGCGGGCCATAGCGCGTCGAAGACGCGCGTAAACGCGCTTATGGCCCGCGCCCCGGAATGACAGTTATCCTTTCAAGCTCTCAATCGTCACGTTCCGGTTCGTGTAAACGCAAATATCGGCGGCGATGTCGAGCGACTTGCGCACGATTGCTTCTGCATCGAGCGGCCCGTCGATCAGCGCACGCGCGGCGGCGAGCGCGTAATTGCCGCCGGAGCCGATGCCGGCGACGCCGGCCTCCGGCTCCAGCACGTCGCCGGTGCCCGTCAGCACGAGCGAAACCTGGGCATCCGCAACGATCATCATCGCTTCCAGCCGGCGCAAATAGCGGTCGGTGCGCCAGTCCTTGGCGAGCTCGACCGCGGCGCGCAGAAGCTGCCCGGGGTACTGGTCGAGCTTGCCTTCAAGGCGCTCAAACAACGTGAAGGCATCCGCGGTTGCGCCGGCAAAGCCGCCGATCACGTCGCCCTTGCCGATGCGACGAACTTTTTTTGCGTTCGCCTTGACGATGGTCTGGCCAATGGAAACCTGACCGTCGCCCCCGATCACGACTGTGCCACCCTTGCGAACGGTGAGGATGGTGGTGCCGTGCCAACTCGGATTTTCTGCCATTTCATTCGCTGTCATACGCAAGAACCCCTACCGCGCAAACACATGTAGGAATAGCACGGTGCCCACGCAAATATCGCCACTCAAATTTGCCCGCGCTCAATTTCAGCAGGACGCTCAATTTCAGCGCTCGGTGTCATCGGTCTTGTGCGCGTCTTCCGGCCGATTGTGCAAGGCCCGGCGCCGTTGACAACAGGGCCGCGCCTCCTACATTCGACACATGATGATGCGCCAATCAGTACGCCTCTTTTTGCGCGCGGGCCGCCTGCAAGCACACAGGTAGCCCGGACGACGACGTTCGTGTGTCGATCCGGGCCTTTCGTCATCTTCTGAACAAAGACTCACGCTGCCATCGCCTCGATCCGTTGCGTCGAGTCGGTTTCTTTGCGTTCCAACGTCCATCGCTGGAGAATGCCATGTCCGACGTAGCCACAGAACTGCCCACCATCAGCCTCACGGAGCACGATTTCGTGCGACTGGACCGCCTCGCTGCGGCCGCCTCGCGGACGTTTCCGCGCACCGCCGATTTTCTCGCTCGCGAAATCGCGCGCGCCACCATCATCGAGTCGGATGCCCCGCCGACAGGCCTGGTCAGGATGGGTTCGACGGTGGAGTACCGGGATGATGCCAGCGGGCAGGTGAGGGCGGTGACCGTGGTCTTTCCGGACGAAGCCGACCTGGCCGCCGGCAAGGTTTCGGTCATGACCCCGGTCGGTGTCGCGCTGATCGGGCTCTCCGTCGGCCAGTCGATCGAGTGGCGGACGCCGGGCGGGATACGTTCGCTCACCGTGCTCAAAGTCGACGGCAGCGGTGCGTAAGGCGCCGGCACGAGCTCGCGGTTAACCAAGGCCTCGCTGCGGTGGCGAAATTACCGTTCTCCTGATAAAAGGCCGCCGATGCGAGAGCGGGCAATGCGCAAGGCAAGTATCAAACGCAAGACCAAGGAAACGGACGTCGAGGTCGAAATCGACCTCGACGGGCAAGGCCGTTCGCAGATTGCGACCGGCATCGGATTTCTCGACCACATGCTCGATCTGCTCGCGCGGCATTCGCGGATCGATATGGCGGTCAAAGCCAAAGGCGATCTGCACATCGATCATCACCACACCACGGAGGACGTCGGCATTGCGCTCGGCCAGGCAGTGAAGCAGGCACTCGGCGACATGAAGGGCATCACGCGTTATGCCGACGTGCATGTACCGATGGATGAGGCGCTGACGCGCGTGGCCATCGACATTTCGGGTCGGCCGTTTCTAGTGTTCAAGGCCGAGTTCGTGCGCGACAAGGTCGGCACCTTCGACACCGAGTTAGTGCAGGAGTGGTTTCAGGCATTTGCGATGAATGCGGGCATTACGCTGCATGCCGAGACGCTCTATGGCACCAACGACCATCACATTGCCGAATCCTGCTTTAAGGGTTTGGCGCGCGCGCTGCGGGCGGCGTTGGCGATCGATCCGCGGGCGAAGGACGAGGTGCCATCAACCAAAGGCTCGCTGGGC